>JADGNU010000180.1 GCA_017883305.1 Candidatus Aminicenantota bacterium
CTACCTGACTTCGCTCTTCCCCCGGGTAAACGTGGCCTCCCTCGAGGCCGTCGCCCACGGCGGCGGCATCTTCGGGATCAAGGCGGAGGTCGAGAACACGGGTTTCTGGCCGACCTCTCTGGCCCAAGGGCAGACGGCCCGGGCGGTCAAGCCGACCATGGTCCAGCTCGGTGTCGAGCCGGGGGCGATCATGTCCGGCAACGCCAAGACGAATTTCCTGCCGACGCTCGCCGGCTCCGGCAGCCGGGCCAAGTACGAATGGCTCATCAAGGGCAAGACCGGCGAGGTCGTCGAGCTCCTGGTGCGATCGGAAAAGGGCGGCTCGGCCACGGCCCGGGTCACCCTGAAGTGAAGAGGAGGACGACGATGAAAACACGCAAGATCCTGTCCCTCGTCCTGGCCTCGGCCGCGGGGCTCATTCTCCTGGTCTCTTCCTCCCCGGCCCAAAAAGCTTCCGACCCGGCCTTCAAGGTCAAGCTCGATTTCAACCGCTGGCACGATACGAACGAGCTCTATGCCGACATGCAGCGGCTCCAGGCCGCTTTTCCCAAGTTCCTCAAGCTCGAATCGATCGGCAAGAGCTTTGACGGCCGCGATCTCATGGTCATGACCATCAACAATCCGGCCACGGGGCCGGAGCCGGCCAAGGCCGGGATGTACATTGAGGCCAACGTCCACGGCAATGAGATCCAGGGCGGCGAGGTCTGCTTGTACACGATCTGGTACCTCATGGAGAACTACGGCCGCATCGACGACGTCACCCGGCTCGTCGACGAGCGCGTCTTTTACATCATCCCCACGGTCAACCCCGACGGCCGGCAGTACTTTATGGAGGGGCCCGGAGGCAACGCGCGGTCGGGGCACGTCCCGGTCGACGACGACAACGACGGCCTCTTCGACGAGGACCCCCCCGAGGACATCAACGGCAACGGCATCATCGAGCAGATCCGCAAGCTCGTCCCGGGGCAGGGCAACTACCGGATCAGCCGGACGAACCCCGACGTCCTCGAGCCCGTGCCATTCGGCGAGACGGGCGACTACATCCTTCTCGGCCAGGAGGGCATCGACAACGACGGCGACGGGATGGTCAACGAGGACGGGCCGGGCAGCTACGACCCGAACCGGAACTGGCCCAGCGACTGGCAGCCGGACTACATCCAGAGCGGGGCCATGGACTATCCTTTCCAGCTCCCCGAGGCCCGCGCGGTCGCCGACTTCCTGAAGGGCCATCCGAACATCGCCGGCGTCCAGTCTTACCACAACAACGGCGGCATGATCCTTCGCGGGCCGGGCGCGGAATCGGGGGGGGAATACCCGATGACCGATGTCCGCTTCTATGACGAGCTGGGTCAAAACGGCGAGCGCATCCTGCCGTTCTACCGCTACATCGTCCTCTGGAGCGGTCTCTATACCGTGCATGGCGGCTTCATCGATTACACCAACGACGGGCTCGGCATCCCCTCGTTCTCCAACGAGCTCTGGAACGGCGACCAGTACTTTACGAGCCCGGCCCTCAAGGAGCAGCAGGCGGACCCCTCGAGCCCCATCGCCCCCGCCGTCTCCCGGAATTACTTCGACAAGTACCTCGAGTTCGGCGACGAGTTCGTTGAGTGGAAGCCCTACGATCACCCTCAGTTCGGCAAAGTCGAGATGGGCGGTGTTTGGAAGAAGTATCAGGGGCGGGTCCCGCCGCGGTTCATGAATGAGGAGCTGTGCCACCGGAACATGGCCTTCTCTCTCTACCAGGCCGGCCAGATGCCGCTCATTCGCATGGGCGAAACGTCGGTTGAGAAGGTCGGCGGAGACGTCTACCGGGTCTTTGTCGATATCACGAATCCTAAGGCCGTGCCGACGATCATGGCCCGGGCGGCCCAGAACTTCACCGTCCGGCCCGATCTCCTTCTCGTCGACGGCCGGAGCGTCGAGGTCATCGCGGCCAGCTTCATCGACAACAGGACGGTGTATAAGGCGAATCCGTCGGTGCTCCCTCTGATCGACCAGAAAGACCTCAAGCGGATCATCGTTCGCAACGGCCATCCGGGCAAGACGACGAGGACGGCAGTGCTCCTGGTCAAGGGCTCGGGAGCGATGACGGTGACGTACGACAGCGTCAAGGGAGGCCGGGCGAGCCAGACGGTCACGCTTCGCTAAGCCATTGATTCGGTGAGGGGCGACCCCCGGAAGGGGCGACCCCCCGGTCCGGCCGGCCCCCGGATTCCGTCTTTTTGTCCCCCGGACAGGGAACCTTGAGGTGACGGCTTCCGTCTTTAAGGATAGAGGACGGAGGTTTCCATGAAAAAAATCGTTGTGCTGATGGCGCTGCTCGCGGCGGGATTGGGAAGTCTGGCCGCTTTCGAGACGACGAAGACCCTGAACCTGTCCACTCAGGGCGTCAAGCGCCTCGAGATCGAGGCGGGGGCTGGATCCCTGACGGTCACCGGCCGGGAGGGACTGGCAGCCATCGAGGTCAAGGCGGAAATCGTCGCCCGGCACGTCCGGGACGAGGACATGGACGGCTTTTTAAAAGACGAGGTCGAATTGTCCCTGGAAAAGCGGGGTGATGCCGTGGTCCTGGTCAGCCGCATCCGGGACCGGATCAGGCTCTTCAGCCTTGGCGACGACGCCGTCATCAACCTGACCGTTTCGGTCCCCAAAGATATGCCACTGGAGATCGACGACGGCTCAGGGAGCATCGCCGTGGAGGATCTGGCCGCTCTCAAGATCGATGACGGGTCCGGCTCGATCCGCGTCAACCGGATCGCGGGAGAAGTCAAGATCGATGACGGCTCGGGCGGGATCGAGATCGACGACGTCAAGGGCAACGTTTCGGTCGACGACGGCTCGGGCGAGATCCTCATCCGCCGGGTCGGCGGGACCGTGACGATCGACGACGGCTCAGGCTCCATCGATATCAAGGACGTCGATAAGGACGTCCGCCTGGTCAGGACGGGGAGCGGCGGGGTCGACGTCTCGAACGTCAAGGGTCAGGTCATCCGCTCCAAGTAAGACGGCTCGGACTCCGCTCCCTGCCGGCCCCCACCGTCTCGACGACCTCGGCGGGCGGCTTGAAGGCCCTCAGAACAGGCCCTTCACCTTGCCGGTCTCGAGATCGAGGTCGACGTCATAGTAGACGGGCCGGGTGGGCAGGCCTGGCATGGTCCGCATATCGCCGCAGAGAGGATAGAGGAACCCCGCGCCGACGCTGGCCCGGATGTCGCGGACGGGGATCCGGAAGCCCTTGGGGACCCCCTTCAACGCCGGATCGTGGCTCAGGCTGAGGTGCGTCTTGGCCATGCAGATGGGCAGCTTGTCGAACCCGAGGCGGGTGTAAAGGGCGACCTTGGCTTCCGCCTCGGGCGTGTAATCGACGCCGTCGGCCCCATAGATCTGGGTGGCGATCGTTTCGATCTTCTTCTTGATGTCCCACTCCAGCGGGTAGAGGAACTTGAAGTGGGTCGGCTTCTGGCACGCGTCTATGACGGCCTTGGCCAGGGCCACGGCCCCGGCCCCGCCCTCGGCCCAGTGATCGGCCATGACCGCATCCTCGGCGCCGGCCCCGACGGCGGCCTTGCGGACGGTCTCGATCTCGGCCTCGGTGTCGGTCGCAAAACGGTTGACGGCGACGACGACAGGCACTCCGAAACTGCGGGCGTTCCTGATATGGGCGACCATGTTGGGCAGGCCTTTCTCGAGCAGGGCCAGGTTCTCGTCGGTGTATTCGGGGGCCAGGGGCTTGCCGGCCACGACCTTGGGCCCGCCGCCGTGCATCTTGAGGGCCCGGATCGTGGCCACGATGACGACGCAGCTCGGCACGAGGCCGCTCGCCCGGCACTTGATGTTCATGAATTTTTCCATGCCGCAGTCGGCCCCGAAGCCCGATTCCGTGACGACGTAGCCGTCCCGGCCGACGAGGCGGAGGGCGATCTGGTCGGCGATGATCGACGAATTGCCGTGGGCGATGTTGGCGAACGGCCCGGCGTGGACGATGGCCGGCGTGTTCTCGACCGTCTGCATCAGGTTGGGCATGATGGCGTCCTTCATCAGGACGGTCAGGGCTCCGGCGACGCCGAGGTCATCGGCCGTGATGGCTTCGCCGGCGCGGCTTGTGCCGATGACGATCCGGCCGAGGCGCTCGCGCATGTCGGCGAGGCCCGTCGTCAAGGCCAGGATGGCCATGATCTCCGAGGCGACCGAGATGTCGAATCCGGTCCGGCGGGTCATGCCCTTCTCTTCCGGGCCGAGGCCGATCTCGACGACGCGGAGGAAGCGGTCGCTGATATCGATGACGCGGTTCCAGGTGATGCTGGCCGGGTCGATGTCGAGGCGGAACATGCGGCGCTTCTCTTCGGGGGTCAGGTCGGAGGGGTTCGTTTTGTCGATGCCGAGCTTCTTGAGACGGCGGAGCATGATCGGCGAGAAGCGTCGCTCGCCCTTCTTGTTGGCCGGGCAGAAGGCGTTGAAGAGCTTCTCGTCGTCCTGGCTCGACTCGTGCAGGATGCGGACGTCGATGGCCGCGGCCAGGAGGTCATGGGAGGCCGTGACGGCGTGGATGTCGCCGGTCAGGTGGAGGTTGAAATCCT
The DNA here is from genome assembly GCA_017883305.1 of Candidatus Aminicenantota bacterium. GTDB lineage: Bacteria > Acidobacteriota > Aminicenantia > Aminicenantales > Saccharicenantaceae > RBG-16-66-30. The sequence continues at coordinate 4,581 of JADGNU010000180.1, forward strand.
CCATGGGCACGACCTGGGAATATCCGCCGCCGGCCGCCCCGCCCTTGATGCCGAACGTCGGCCCCATGCTCGGCTGGCGGACGACGGTCACGACCTTCCGTCCGAGATGGGCGCCCAGGGCCTGGCTTAGGCCGACCGTCGTGGTCGTCTTGCCCTCGCCGAGCGGCGTCGGCGTGATGGCCGTCACGTCGACGTAATGGCCCAGGGGGCGGTCCTTGAGCCGGTCGAGGACGTCGAGATGGATCTTGGCCTTGTACTTGCCGTAGAGGTCGAGGTCGTCCTCGCCGAGACCGAGCCCGGCGGCCACCTTGACGATGGGCAGGAGCTCGGCGGCCTGGGCGATGTCGATATCGCTCGGAACGGGTTTGACGGGCGTGATGGACATGGTGCGGACCTCCTTCACCGGCCCTTTTCCGGCCGGAGAGTCTATCGTAGGGAATCGGGGGGAGGAAAACAAGCCCTGCCGGCCTTCAAAGCCAGGGGACTCTCGAGGCGCGATCCCGGGAAAACCCGGGACATGACCCTTTTCTCTTGAAAAGGGATTGTGTCCCGAGGATTTTCCGCACGGGAATTCCTGGGACACGATACGAAATCAGGAGATTTCGCTCATGTCCCGGAATTCCGCAGGGCGGCCTTTGAGGGCCGGCGCTACATGCTGATCGAGATGCTCCGGCCGCCATTGCCGAATCGCGGGTTGACGACGTTGCTTTTGGTCGAGCCGAAGGAAAAATTGAGACCGATCGAGAACGAGTAGTCGTAGCCCGTGGCCAGCTGCCTTTGGCGCAGGAGGATGTCCTCGAAGGACGCGCCCTCACCCGAGAGCGCCAGCTGGTCGCGGATCCGCGTGTAGCTGCCGTCGACCTGGAGATTCAGACCGCGCCAGATGCGGAACTCCAGCCCGGCCTCGACCTCGACCCGGTTGAACTTGACGTTGTGGAAGAAATGCGAGCCCTGGAGCTGGAGCGAGGCCTTGCCCCACGGCCGGACGACCTCGTAGGCGACGCTCAGGGATTCCTGGAGGAGGGTCTCGGCCGTCTTGAAATAGACGGTCTCATCATAATAGCGGGTCCGGGTCAGACCGATACGGTAGAGGAAGCGGAGCTGGCGCTTGGTCGATTCCGAATAGGGGAAGACGTCGTACTCGAGGGCCGGGGCGGCGCTCAGGGCGAGCCGGAGGTTCCCATAGGTCGAGGATTCGGCCTCGACGTAGCCCCCGGCCGACCAGTGCTCGCCCAGGCTCTTGACGACCAGGGCGGAGCCGCCGTAGCCGTGGGTCGTGCTCTGGTAGGACGTGCCGTCGCCCAGGTCGAACCAGTAATCGCTCCAGTTGCCGAAGGCCTGTGTCCGGACCTTGAGCGCCGGCGTGGTCCGGTTGGCCGATACCGAAGCGTAATAGGAGCCGCTCCGGTACTGCGTCTCGCCCGAAAGAAAAGCG
>JADGNU010000181.1 GCA_017883305.1 Candidatus Aminicenantota bacterium
CTAAATACACTTAATTCCGTATCCGGATCCGCCTTCCGGATCGATACGCCGGTCCCCTCGTCCTCTCCATGACCTTTCCCGCTCAGAGTTAAGTGTATTTAGTTGTGTGTCACCGAAAAAACGCTTAACATGGGGTCATTATGAGGCAGGCGTGAAGAAGGCGGCGCTCGTCACGGGCCAAGAGCACCTCGACGGCGCGGTCGAAGAGATCGTCTTCTGCAATCCCGACAACGGCTACACCGTCGCGAAATTCCTGACGGACGGTGGCGAGACGCTGACGATCGTCGGCTCCTTTCCGCCGCTTTCCCCGGGCGAGGTGCTGCGCATCCGCGGCGGCTGGGAGCTCAACCCCCGCTTCGGGCGACAGTTCAAGGTCGACCACTTCACGATGACCCTGCCGGCCTCCGCCGGAGGCATCGAGAAGTTCCTGGCCTCGGGGCTGGTCAAGGGCATCGGTCCCGTGTTGGCCGCCCGGATCGTCGGGAAGTTCGGCGCCGAAACCATCGACATCCTGACCCGGGACCCGGAAAAGCTGCGTGAGGTCGAGGGTGTCGGCGCTGTCAAGCTCAAGGAGATCCGCCGGTCCTGGGCCGAGCACCAGGACATTCGCGACCTGATCATGTTCCTCCAGGACCACGGCGTCTCGACGAGCCTGGCCACGAAGATCTATGGGCAATACGGGAACCGGTCGTTCACGGTCCTCAAGACGAACCCCTACCAGCTCAGCCTCGACATCTGGGGCGTCGGGTTCAAGACCGCCGACCAGCTCGCCCTCAAGCTCGGCATGGACCCGGCCTCCCTCGAGCGGGTCAAAGCCTACATCCTCTATATACTCGAAAAGGACAACGAACAGGGGCACGTCTTTTCGTCCGCGGCGGATGTGGCCGAGAAGTGCGCTGCCGAGCTGGAGGCACCCGCCGACAAGACCGGCCTGGCCCTGGACGCGCTCATCAAGGGCGGGAAGGTCGTGGCCGAAGACTGGGCCGGCGGCCGGGCCCTCTATCTGCCGTTCTTCTACCAGGCCCAGGAGGAGGTCGCCCGGGACATCCACAAGCTGGCCGGATTTCCTTGCCGGGCGCCCGACTTCGAACTCGACAAGGCCATCGCCGAAACCGAGAAAGATCTCAACCTCACCTTTTCGCCGCTCCAGCGGCAGGCCATCCGGGAGTCGTTCGAGCGGAAGATCCTGGTCATCACCGGGGGGCCAGGAACGGGCAAGACGACCATCATCCGGGCCATCGCCGACATCTTCCGCAAGTGGGGCAAGGACGTCCTCCTGGCCGCCCCGACGGGCCGCGCGGCCAAACGCCTGGCTGAGGCGACGGGCCAGGACGCCCGGACGATCCATCGCGTCCTCGAATTCCAGCCCAAAAAAGGGACCTTCAAGAGGAACGAGGGCAACGCCCTGTCCGGCGAGGCCCTCGTCATCGACGAATTCTCGATGGTCGACTTGCCGCTCATGTTCCATCTCCTCAAGGCCGTTCCGCCGTGGATGCGGCTCATTCTCGTCGGCGACAAGGACCAGCTCCCGTCGGTCGGGCCGGGCAATCTCCTCCACGACATCATCGAATCGAGCACGGTGGATGTCGTCCGGCTGGACGAGATCTTCCGTCAGGAAAAGGAAAGTCTCATCGTCGTCAACGCCCACCGGGTCAATCAAGGCCTGCCTCTCGTCCACGCGCCCCGGGAGGACAAGGACGCCGACTTCTACTTCATCCGCCAGGACGACGAGCGCAAGGCCTTCCAGACGATCTGCAAGATGTGCGCGTCGAGCATCCCCGCCAAGCTCGGCCTGAGCCCGCTCGACCCGCGGATCCAGGTCATCAGCCCGATGTACAAGGGCCTCGTCGGGGTCGACAACCTCAACACCGAGCTCCAGGCCCGGCTCAATCCCGGGGGAGAGGGCCTGCAGGTCGGGACGCGTGTCTTCCGGGCCCGCGACAAGGTCATGCAGGTCCGCAACGATTACGACAAGGACGTCTTCAACGGCGACATCGGGTCCGTCCTCCACGCCGACCGGGCCAAGTTCCGTCTCTACGTCGATTTCGAAGGCCGGACCGTGTGCTACGAGAAGGACGAGCTCAATGACGTCACCCTCGCTTACGCCGTGTCCGTCCACAAGGCCCAGGGCAGCGAGTACCAGGCCATCATCATGCCGCTCCTGACCCAGCACTTCATCATGCTCCAGCGCAACCTCTTCTATACCGCCCTGACGCGGGCCAAACGACTGAGCGTGGTCATCGGCTCGTATAAAGCGCTATGGATCGCCATCAAGAACGACAAGCCGATCAAGAGGAACTCGCTGCTCAAGGACAAGCTCGTCCTCCTCGGCGCGGCCTGAGCGGACATCGCCGCGTGTGCCTCGGAATTCCGGGACATAACCCTTTTCTCTGGAAAGGGATTGTGTCCCAGGAATTCATCTCCGCGACGATGTCCGCGCGCGTTGACTCCCCGCCTCGATACGTTATAATGATTCCGTCCGCGAGACCCCGGGCGCGGGAAAGGACGGTCCGACCATGGCCGACAGGCGCTTCGATTCCGTCGCCGACATCATCGCTTTTGCCATCCGCAGGGAGATCGAAGCCGCTGAAGGCTATGCCCGGATCGCCGCAAAGGCCACGATCCCCGGACTGCGGGAGCTGGCCGACGACTTCCGCCGGCAGGAGGAAGCGCACCGCCGGCTTCTCGAAGGGCTGACCACGGAAACGCTCCGCGATCTCGGGACCTCCTTTGTCCCGGACCTCCACGTCGTCGATTCCTTGGCGGAAGAGAAACCCTCCGGCGACATGTCCATTCAGGACATGCTCATCTTTGCCGCCAAAAAAGAAGCCCGGGCCGTCGCTCTCTACGAGTCTCTGGCCCGGCTTGCCAGGGCCTCCGGGCACCAGAAGATGTTCCTGTTCCTGGCCGGCCAAGAACGGGAGCACAAGCTCAAGATCGAGGCCGAATACGAAAAACAGGTCCTCCAGGAGAATTGAAAGGAGAACACGATGGACAAGTATGAATGCACGGCCTGCGGCTATATCTATGATCCGGCCGCCGGCGATCCGGACAACGGCATCCCGGCCGGAACACGATTCGAAGACCTCCCGGACACTTGGGTGTGCCCTCAGTGCGGGGTCCCCAAGGACCTGTTCGTCAAGATCGGCTGAGTACCGGCCAGGGCGCTAACGGGTGTGAACGTCGTCATCGTCGGCAACGGGTTGGCGGGCACGCTGGCCGCCAAGACCATCCGGGAGCTCGACGATAACGTCGAGATCGAGATCTTCGGCGAAGAACGATATCCCTATTATCCGCGTCCCAACCTGATCGAGTACCTGGCCGGGCGGCTGCCCTCCACCAAGCTTTTCGCCTTCCCGGAAGGATGGGCCGAGAGGCAGAGGATCGTCGTCCGTCTCGGCGAGAAGGTGACGCGGATCCGGCCGGGGGAGCGGAAGATCGAAACGGTTTCGGGCCTCGAGCGCTTCTATGACGTCCTCCTTCTCGCGACCGGCGCCCGGGCGGCCTTGCCGCGGGTCGAGGGGATCGCCCAGCCGGGCGTCTTCGTGTTGAGGACGCTCGACGACGCCAACGGGCTCATCGACCATCTCGGCACCCACAAGCGCGTCGCGGTCCTCGGCGGCGGGCTCCTCGGTTTGGAGATCGCCCGGGCCATCCGCAGCCGGGACGCCGAGGTATCCGTCATCGAATACTTTGACCGGCTCCTGCCCCGTCAGCTCGATCCGGCGGCCGCGGCCATCCTCAAGTCCCATTTCGAGAAGAGCGGCATCTCCGTCCGGCTGGCCACGGTCGTCAGAGAGGTCCTCGGCTCCGGTGCCGTCCAAGGCCTGCGGTTCGAGTCCGGCGACAGGCTCGAGGCGGATACCGTCATCGTCGCCGCGGGCATCGTGCCGGACGTCGGACCGGCCAAAGACGCCGGCCTCGAAGTCGGCCGGGGCATCGTCGTCGACGACCTCTTGCGGACCTCCGTGCCCACGGTCTTCGCGGCCGGGGACGTCGCGGAGCACCGGGGACGGATCCACGGGATCATCCCCGCGGCCTTCGAGCAGGCCCGCGCGGCCGCTTATGGCATGCTGGGTCAAAACAAGCCCTACGGAGGAACCGTGCCGTTCAACACGCTCAAGGTCGCCGGTCTCTACCTCACCTCCGTGGGCGAGATCGATGCCCAAGGGGAGGGCTATGAAGCGCTCGTCCGCTCCCTTCCCGAAGCCGGACTGTACAAGAAGATCGTCCTCCGTGGCGGGCGCCTCGTCGGGGGGATCTGGATGGGCACGAAAAAGGGGGCCGCGGAGATCAGCCGGCTCGTCGCGGCTGAGAAGCACGTCGAGGCCCTGAAGAAGGACCTGCTCGAGGACGATTTTGATTTCTCGGAGATCACATGACAAATAAACGGGCTGTCATCGCCGCCGCCGTCCTGCTGGCCCTGGCCGTTCCGGCCCGGAGCCAGGTCAAGTACGGCGGTTATCTCGCGCTCGAATATATCAAGGGACAGACGGAGAGCTCGTACCCTCGCGGGAACATCGAGAACCTTCTGGCCGGATTTCTGGCCGCCGGGAAGGTGGGACAGAAGTACGGCGTCACGGTCGAGGCCCGCGCCCTCGGCGTAAACGACTTCGACCTCAACCAGGCCTGGGCGGGATTCGTGCCGTCCGAAACCTTCTCCGTGCGGGTCGGGCTCTATCTCGTGCCCTTCGGCAACTGGAACACGGCCAGCCGGCCCCACGAAACGCTCCTCATCCGCACGCCCCTCAATCTGGAATTCCTGTATCCGGCGAGCTGGCGGGACCTGGGAGTCGTCGTCCAGGGCAAGGTCGGGGTGCTGACCTATGCGGCCTACCTCGGCAACGGCTTGGCCGAGGGCCAGACCTCCGCCTTTGTCCAGCAGTTCCGCGACAATAACACGGATAAGTCCAAGGGCGGCCGGCTCGGGCTCCTGCTGGGGCAAGGCGTCCAAGCCGGCGTCTCGTATTATACGGGGAAATACGACGACCAAGACATGCGCGACCTGACACTCGAAGGCGCCGACCTTTCCTGGGCGAGCAACCAGTGGGAGATCCACGGCGAGTACACCAAGGCCTTCCTCGAAAATCCCCAGCCGTTCGAGCGAGGCAAGTCGGAGGGCTATTCGATCTGGGCGTGCATGGGATTCAAGAGCTTTCAGCCGGTCGGGAGCTTCCAGAAGCTCAAGTTCACGGACCCCTACCACAACGGCGGCATCGCCCTCGACCAGAGCCGCTGGACCTTGGGGCTGCGCTATGTCTTGAGCGAGACGTTCTTTCTCAAGGCCGAATACGACTGGAACAGAGAAAAGGGCATCGTCCTCAAGAACAACCAGTGGCAGGTCCAGGCCGGACTGAGCTTCTGAGCCTTGAGTCGTCGGGAGCGTTCTGATACAATCCTCCGACGGAACGCTTCCTCTTTCCCGTTCGCTTCGGCATTCACGGTCAAAGGATAAGGCATGGCCAACCTGCTCGTTCTCGGCACCCAGTGGGGAGACGAAGGCAAGGGCAAGATCGTCGATCTGCTGACACCGGCCTTCGAGGTGGTGGCCCGCTACCAGGGCGGGCATAACGCCGGCCACACGGTTTGGGTCCGCGGCCGGAAGATCGTCCTTCATCTCATCCCCTCGGGCATTCTCCACTCCGGGACGCTTTGCGTCATCGGGAACGGACTCGTCATTTCGCCGGCCGCTTTCTTCAAGGAAACGGCCGATCTCGAAGCCCAGGGGGTCGACGCCGGCCCGGCGCGCATCGCCGTCAGCCGCGGCGCCCATCTCATCATGCCCTGGCACCCCCTGTTCGAGCGGGCGTCCGAGGACCGGCGGGGCGAGAAGAGAATCGGGACGACCTGCCGGGGCATCGGCCCGGCCTATGAAGACAAGGCGGCCCGACTCGGCGTCCGGGCCGGGGACCTGGCCGATTTGCGAGTTCTCCGCGAGAAGATCGCCGACGCCGTCGCCGCCAAGGAGCCCGTGTTCCGGGCCTTCGGCC
>JADGNU010000022.1 GCA_017883305.1 Candidatus Aminicenantota bacterium
ATCCGTCTCCGGCCGGGGGAGACACCGAATCCATCGTCTTTTCCTTGTCCGATTTCACGATGAATGTGCCGCCGTCCGAGGTGACCGTCGCGGCCGGCCATTCGGCCACCTATTCGCTCGAGGTGAGTCCCCGGTACGGCTCCTTTGATTCCGCGGTGGCTTTCAAATGCACGGGCTTGCCGAAAGGGTGCACCGCGTCCTTCTCGCCGGCCAACGTGACGCCCGGCGCATCGCCGGCGACGGTCACGCTGACCCTGGCCACCAAGGCCCCGCAGAGATCCGCCGGTACTACGGCCTTCGGCCCGATCAATCCCGTCCCCCCGGCGGCGGGGCTTCTCTTGCTGGCCGCGATAGTGGCGGCCGTGGCGCTCGTCCGTCGAACGGCGGTCGGTTCGCCGGGCCGTCGCCGCGCGGCGGCCGCCGCGGCCCTGGTCCTTATGACCGTCTGGCTCGCCGGCTGCGGCGCGGGCGGAAAAGTCGACACACCGGATCCCGGAACGCCCGCCGGGACCTACCAGGTGGGGATCCAAGCGACTTCGGGCAGCCTGACGGTCCAGAGCTCGGTCACACTCATCGTCAACTGACGGGGCGACGCGGCCGGGTCCAATGAAGAGTGGAAAGGGATCGACCATGACAAAACGCCTTGGCCTGGTCGTGATCGCGGTCCTGGCGGTCGCGGGATTCGGAGGAACGGCCCTGGGCGCTGGTCCTTCCGTGACCCTCAAAGCGGGCTTTTTCTTTCCGTCCGACCAGCTCTTTCGAGAGACTTATTCCGGGGGACCTTCCTTCGGGGCCGATATCGCCGTTCCGCTCGGCGGGGTGTTTCAGCTCTGGGCGGGGGGAGAGTTTTTCGGCAAGGCGGGCCTCCTCTCGCTCTCCGAGGAGACGACCAAGGTCCGCATCGTCCCTCTCTACGCGGGATTGCGCGCCCAATTCGGCGCCAAGGGCGTCCGGCCCTACTTAGGCGCCGCGGCCGCCTATTTTTTCCTCCACGAGGAGAACCCCCTCGGCACGGCGGATGACGGCGGCTTGGGCTTTCTCTCCCAAGCCGGAATCCAGTTCAGGCTGAACGGCGCGTTCGGCCTCGACATCTTCGTCGGCTATCGCGCCTGCACCGTGCGGTCCGGCGGCAGCGACCCTCTCGAAGCCAAGCTCGGCGGCTTCTCCGCCGGCCTCGGCCTGGCCTATCGATTTTGATCAGCCTGCCTTGAAATAACGCCTACGGACCGCTAAACTGGAAGACATGAAAACGCTGGCCAAGATCATCGGCGCATTCGCCATCGTGCTTGCTCTGTCCGCCCCGTCGTTCGCCGTCATGAAAGCCGGCGAAAAGCTCATCCCGTTCTCTCTAAAGAACATCGACGGCAAGGACTATACCGTCACAACGGAGTCCGGCAAGCTGACCCTGATCGTCGCTGAGACCGTCGCCGGGGAAACGAAAGTCGTCAAGTCCCACCCCTCTGGGATCCTCATCGACTTCTGGGCGACCTGGTGCGTGCCCTGCCGCCGGGCCATGCCTCATATGCAGAAGCTCAACGAGACCTACAAGCCTGCCGAGGGGCAATCGGAAGGCGGCCTCCGCGTCCTGGGCATTGCCCTCGACGACGCCGGCGGCAAGGTCGTCAAGCCTTTTTACGCGAAGCTCAAGATCACCTATCCGATGCTGGCCGACCCGCCCTCGGCGACCGCCGCCTCCGGCATCGCCGCGACGGCCAAGGACATGAAGAAGAGATACGGCGTCCAGGAGATCCCTGTCGTTTATCTGATCGATTCGACGGGGACCATCACCCACGCCCACGTCGGCTTCAAGGAAGAGTTCGTCCCCGAGCTCGAAGCCGCCGTCAAGTCCGTCGTCGGCAGGCCGGTCCGGTGAAACGCCGGCTGCCCTGGGTCCTGCTCGCGGTCTCCCTCGGCGTCATGGCCGTGGGGCTTCTCCTCGGCGAATACAGGACTGTCCTCGAAAAAGCGATCACCGTCTGTCTCGACTGCATCGGGATCGGCTGAGCGCGATGACGGGCAAGAACTTCCCCCGCAAGCCCCGGGACAAACGGCCCTGGTACCAGGCCGCTTTCGCCCTCGGCCTCAACGCCTGGATCCCGTCATGGTTCAAGGGCGAGATCTTCCAGGGCGGCATCAAGGGCATCTGCGTTCCCGCCCTCAACTGCTACTCCTGTCCCTCGGCCATGGGCGCCTGCCCTATCGGGGCCATGCAGACCTTTTTCGGCGGCCTGCGCTTCAATCTCTCCGTCGCCGAGAAGAAGTTCGGCCTTTACGTCGCCGGCTTCCTGGCCGCCGTGGGCAGCGCCGTCGGCCGCATGCCGTGCGGCTGGGTCTGCCCGTTCGGCTTCATCCAGGAGCTCATCTACAAGATCCCCACCCCCAAGCTGCGCATCCCCCACTTCATGACCTATTTCCGCTATGCGGTCCTCGTGACCATGGTCGTCGCCCTGCCCCTCCTCATCGTCGACCAGTTCGGTTACGGGGAGACCTGGTTCTGCAAATGGATCTGCCCGGCCGGGACGCTCGAGGCCGGCATCCCGCTCATGCTCATCAAGGCGGACCTCCGCCCCCTCATCGGGTTCATGTATTACTGGAAGCTCGGGCTGCTCGTTCTCTTCGTCGGTTGGTTCGTCGTCAGCCAGCGGCCCTTCTGCCGGACCGTCTGTCCGCTCGGCGCGTTCTGGGGGCTGTTCAACAAAGGGAGCCTTTTCCGCATGGCCGTCGACGACGAGAAATGCACCCTCTGCGACAAGTGCCACAAGGACTGTCCGGTCGAGATCAAGATCTACGAGCAGGCCAACTCGCCCGACTGCGTCCGCTGCCTGAGGTGCGTCTCGTCCTGCAAGTTCGGGGCGATCAGCTATGAGTTCCTGGGGAAAAAAGAAGTCGCCCCCGATTTGAGGGTCCCTAAAGCGTCTTGACCAAGGCCCCCCACCTCTTGTCCAGCTTGAAGCCGTGCCGCAGGAAGAATCCCGGAAGATAGAGGTGGGTCATGACCAGGGGCGAACCCTGGCTGGCCATGCGGGCGCAGAAATCCTCCAGCGCCGCCCCGCCGAGCCCCGATGATTTCAGCTGCGACGTGACGGCGATGACGTCGATCCAGGCCACCCGGTTCGACAGCATCCGGTAGCACAGCCCCCCGACGATCCTCTCCTGGACGTCCTTGAGGACGAAGTGGCGGTCCTGCTGGGAGACGATCTTGGGATAATTCTCCTTGAAGTAGAGCCGGTAGGCCTGGCCGATCTCGGCCGGGTCGAGGGTTTCGCTAAACGTATATTGCCGGCCCGACCGGTCGGTCAGGAAGGACTGGACGATGACCCGGCGGTCGCCCTCGTCTCCCTGCGTCACGACGCCCAAGCGACGGTCGGGGTCGATGCGGGGGAAGACCATCCGGCTGAAGACCAGCCGGTCGCGCTCGTCGCGCAGGGCCGTTTGGAGGTCGGACAGCTCGACCTGCTGGACGGCCGGTTCGTCGAGGGCGGCGTTCATCTTGGCGAGGAGGCGGTCGAAGAGGGCCTCGATCCGCTCGCTCCGGCCGGCGAAATAGGTGTGCCGGTAGAGGTAATAGCGGACGATCTCCGGGTACCTGTCGAGCGCATAGCGGCGGTGAACGTCGAGGACCTTGCGCTCCCGGTCGCGCGGCGCGGCCAGCGGATCGGCCTGCCGCCACTCCTGGTAGGCCTCGACGGCCAACTCGGCCGGGAGCGGGATGGCGTATTTGCTGTCGAACTCGGCGCGGTAGCGGCGAAGCCTCTCGCCCAGGTCCTCGCCCGGGACGGCCGGGACTTTGGTCCTGTCGAGCGCGGCCTGGAGGTCGGCGAAAAAGGCCGAGGCCTTGTCCCGCCCCATGGCGTCGTAGGCGGCATCGAAGACCCAGTCGAGGTCGAGGTGGTCCTTCGCCCACGGGTAGTTGGCCGCAGTCCGGCGGTAGAAGCCGTCGATCATCGGCCTGACGATGGACAGCGGACCCGACGAGGGCTGCCAGCCGTCGATCGATGCGAGGAAGGTGTCGTCGCGGAATTCGAGCTCGGGGACGACCACGTTGACCGGGGAGATGCGGCCGGGCAGGATGCGGCGGTCGCTCGTCTGCCAGGCCCGGAAGAGCGCCGACATGGCTTCGACGTAGAGCTTTCTCCAGATCGCCGGAGCGGGGAGAGGGGCCTCGGCGGCGCGCCGGCCCGAGAACTCGCGGATCTTCTCCCAAACCGTCAAGTCGCCGAGGTGACGCCACATGACTGCTCCGGTCGTCTGGTCCGTGGCTCCGAGGGGCGGCAGGACGCGCGGCCCTCCCGGCTGGTCGGATAGGGCGGCGGACCAGAGATGCGTCTCGTGCTCCCTCGCGTCGCCGCGGCCCTCGGGCAGGACAAGCTTAAGGTCGTAGTGGCGTCCGTCCAAGGTGTTGATGCTGATCCGGTATGTGGTCCGGCGAGGGGCGTTGTAGATGCGCGAGACCCAGATGCCATCCGGCGCGATGGTCGCCATTTCGAAGTCCTCGATGCCGCAGGCAAGGCGTATGGAATCTTGGAGGAATGTCGGCAGGCCGAGAACGGCCCTGATGCGGCGGGCCTCGGCCGGCGTTACGGTGTCGTCGCAAATGGGCCGGGGAGGCGCGGTCCGGCGGCCCGCCGGCCCGGCCGGCCCCTTACGACGGCCTGGAGTCGGCTTTTCATAGCAACGGATCATGCGGTCGACCTCGCGCTCGGCCTCTTTCGCCAGCGCGGGGTCGGACGTGTGGAGGACCCAGCTGGCGAGCTCGGCCCGGACGGAGCTGAAATAGGACGGTTCCCGGATCGCCAGGTCGGCCAGCAGGCGGAAGATGCGCTCGAACTGTTGCCGCCCGGCCTCGTCGACCGGCCAGGGCAGCGTCTCGCGGTAAGCCCGGAGCCGGACCCGGAAGGCGTCGAGGCGGCCGCGGCCGAAGCGCGTCGAGACGATCTCGTCGATGCTCTCCCGGTTGAGGAAGGGCAGGCCCGAGCGGACGAAGTCCGCCGCGCCCTGGCCGTAGTCGATGTCCGGGTTGAAGAGGATCAGGGTCCGGTAGGCCCAGCAACGGAGCCGCTCCCGGGGATGGCGGGCCAGCGCCCTCAGCCGGGCCCGGACGAGCTCCTCCGTCCGCAGCGGGGATTCGTAGAAGATGCGCTCGACCTCCGTCCGCAGGGCGGGTTCCGGCAGCTCGGCGGAGAAGAGGAGCTCCGAGAGCAGGGCATGGAGGCGAACGACGCCGGGATCGCCGAGCTTGGGCGGCGCGACGATCTCGGCGGCCGTGTAGGTCCTGGCCCGGCGCCGCGGGAGGGTGACCCATCCCGTCGCCGGCTCGAGCGGCAGGTCCCAGCCCTCCTTGACCGGCGAGAAAGCGGCGAGCGAAGGGTTCCCGACCCAGAGGAGGGGCTGGCGGGCGAATACGCCGAGATCGAGGATGCCGCCTTGGACCTCGTATTCGAGGTCTCCGACGAGCCAGGTCCGCTCTCTCTCGCCGCGCCGGATAGGCAGGCGCAGGCCGCGGTTGAGGTCCCGGAGCCCGCCGCGTTCGCGGACGATCTCGTCGTCGAGGATGCCGAGATCGCGGAAGAACCAGAGCGGGATGCGGATGAGGATGCCGGGGCCCGGAAGATCGACCGTCCGGCGCCGGTAGAGGTCGTCGATCTCCGCGGCGTACGAGGCCGCGATGCGCTTGCGGTTGTAGGAGCTCTTGGTCGTGAGCTCGCCTCGCTCGAGGCTGAAATCGCGCTCCAGGACGGCGAAGTTGATGACCCGCTCGTAGGGGGCCAGGCCGTCGTTGGCCGCGGTGACGATGCGTCGGTAATACTCGCGCGCGTTCTCCTGGCCGAGCCCGGCGGCCAGGACCGGGTCGCTGTAGTCCGGGACGATGAACAGGACGTTGTACGGGCGGCCGTCGCCGACGAGGAAGGTCCGCTTGATGCCCGGCACCCCGACGAACTTGTCCTCGACCTTGCGCGGCGCGATGGTCTGGCCGCGGTTGTTCTTGTAGATGTCCTTGATCCGGTCGACGATCTGGTAGTAGCCGTTGGCCTCCCGCTCGAAGACGTCGCCGGTCGCGAGCCAGTAGTCCCGCTCCGGATCGCCCGAGGGGTAGGGGATCGTGTCGCCGGGGCCCTTATCCTCGAGATAGCGGGCGATATAATGCCCACTGACCTGGAGCTCGCCCTCGGGGCCGAGGCGGGCCTTCAAGCCCGGCAGAGGCAGGCCGTGCGATCCGTCGACATATCCGCCCGGAGGCGTCATGGTGATCCCTCCGGTCCCTTCGGTCATGCCGAAGCCGCTCATGAGATCGACGCCGTGGGCGGTGAAGAAGCGGAAGACGCGCGGGTCGAGATACCCCGCGGCGGACAGGCCCCACTTCAGCCGCGGCCCCACGACCTCGCGGACGACAACTGTCGGGTCGGTCCCGGCCGGGGCGGCGTCGATCCTCTCCAGGCACTTCTCGTGGAGCTGGGCCCAGCGGACGGGGACGCTGATGAAACCCGTCGGCCGGATCTTGGGCAGGAGATTGAAAAGGGTCTCGGCCGAAGGGTTCCCGGCGAAGACGTACGTGCCGCGCCAGAAGATCGTGCCCAGCATCTCGAGATAGCGGCCGAAAGTGTGGAAGAGCGGCAGGAAGCTCAGGAAGACCTCGTCGGGTCCCACGGCGGGCAGGGCGGCCGCCCGGGCGAAGCGCTTGGAGACGAGGTTGTAGATGGAAAAAGACACGCCCTTGGGACGGCCCGTCGAGCCCGAGGTGAACATGACGGTCGCGACCTCGTCGAGCGTGAACCGGCGCCGCCTGGCCAAGCGCGCGTCGATGTCCCGGGCCCCGAGCTGCTTGCAGAGCTCGGGCAGAAAGACGATGCCGTCGTCGTCGCCGCGGAGCGCCGCGTCGGTGACGAGGATGAGGAAGGGCTTGGCGGTCCGGCGCCGGGCCTCCTTCAGGAGCGAGATCCGCTCGCGGTCGTTGGCCAGGACGAGGCTGATGGACAGGGCGTCGAAGACGCCGACGATGTTGTCCAGATTGAAGTGGGGATTGAGCGGCGTGTCTAGGATATCGTAAAAGAGGCAGGCAAGGTCGGCGAAGGCGCCCTCGGCATGGTTCTCGGCGTAGATCGCCAGCCGCGGCTCGACGCCTTCCCGGTCGGACAGGGCGAAGAGCGCGGCGGCCGTCTCGAGGATGTGACGGTTCGCCGCTTCATAGCTCCAAAGGCGCGGCGGAGTGACGGACATGTCCTGGAAGAGGACCCGGTCCGGATCCTCGCGGATCCGGTCCTCGAACATGTCCCTGAGACCGTAGCCGGTCCGCTGGATCATTAGGAACGACGCTTCGGCCCAGCGTTCGAGGAGGTCCGGGCGGCCGAGCTCGCGCAGGAAAGAGGGACTCGAAGTCAGGCGCAGGAATTCCCGGGCCTTCCCGTCCTCAGGCCCTTTCTTGGCGGACAGGCTTTGTTCGGCCTTCTCCAGGAGCAATAGGGCGGGACCAGCTGCCTCGGGGGAGGAGGGCTTATGCGGTCCGGGGTTCGGCCATTCCTTCAGCAGGCTGTCGAGGTCCTGCCTGAGCGAGAGTTTTGTTCTTCTCATGGCGGTTCCGGAATAAATGTAATTATATAATATGTTAAAAGCCAAGCGCAAGCGGACTTTTCTGGACTAGACCTTTAAGACTTGCGGGTCTTGACATCAGATTTAAACTGGTATATATAAGGTATAGTCCAAACGATTCCGGTACAGACCACAAGGAGCGACCATGGACAAACTCAAGCTCGAAAAATTCCCTGGGGCCAAGCCGGCCTACCAGCAGATCATATCGTTCTTCGAAAAAGAGATCCAATCGGGCCGCCTGAAACCGGGAGAGAAGCTCCCCGCCGAGCGCGATCTGGCCGAGGAGCTCAGCACGGCCCGCGGCACCGTGAAGAAGGCCTACGAGGAGCTCGTCCGGCGCCGCCTTATCGAAGCTGCGCCCGGCCGGGGCAGCTTCGTCGCCCCGGAGCGCCACGGCCCGGCCGAGAGCCGCAAGGACAAGGCCGTGCGCCTCATCGACGAGCTCATCGACGAGCTGGCCCGCCTCAAGTTCAGCGCCAACGACATCCGCATCTTCTTCGACCTGCGCCTCCTCGGACGCGAGGAGGAGCTCCAGAACCTCAGCGTCGCCGCCATCGACTGCAACCCCGAGGCCCTGGCCATCTTCGAGCGCCAGTTCCTTATCCTGCCCCACGTCAACCTGGCCAAAATGCTCATCGATGATATCATCGACGATCCTTCCGGGGCCGACCGCCTGCGCGCGTTCGATCTCGTCCTGACGACGACGACGCATTACCAGGAAATCCTGGAGCGTTTTCCCGACCTGAGAGCCAAGCTCGTCCAAGCCGCCGTGGCCCCGACCCGGAGCTCCATCATCGCCCTGGCCCGCCTCACGCCGTCGCAGAAGATCGGCATCGTTTGCGAATCCAAGCGCTTCCTGGACATCGTTCTCGACCACCTCAAGGCCTTCGACATCCCGGCTTCGTCCGTCGCGCCGCTCTTCTGGTCCGAGATCGACCGTCTCGACAAGTTCATCGCCGGCCTCGACGCCGTCATCATCCCGGCCGGCTACTCTCTGCAGAAGAACCGCGAGCATCTCGCGGCCATCCAGGAGTTCACCGAGCGGGGCGGGGCCATCATCACCTTCGACTATCAGATCGAGCGCGGCTCCCTTCTCAACGTCGAAGAGCGATTGAGGACGCTCATCGAAGAGAATCGGCGGGGGATCTGATGGACGTGCCGCGGATCGTCCTCGGAGTCATCGGGGCCGACTGCCATTCGGTCGGCAACAAGATCCTCGACGCCTACTTCACCGAGGCCGGATTCCACGTCGTCAACCTGGGCGTCATGGCCAGCCAGGACGAGTTCCTCGATGCCGCCGTCGAATCCAACGCCGGGGCCATCCTGGTCTCCTCGCTCTACGGTCACGGTCTGATCGACTGCGAAGGCCTGCGGCAAAAGGCCATCGAGCGCGGTCTCGACAAGATCCTCCTTTACGTCGGCGGCAATCTCGTCGTCGGCAAGACCCCCTTCGCCGAAATCGAGAAAAAGTTCAAGGACATGGGCTTCGACCGCGTTTTCTCGCCCCATGACGATCTCACCGAAGCCGTCAAGCTGCTGCGCCAGGACCTCGAGGATCGGAAGCGCTGATGGTGATGGCTCCGAAGCTCCTTCTCTCCGTCGACATCGGGTCGACCTATACCAAGGGCGGCCTATTCGCGCTCGAGGGGGAGGAGCTTCGTCTCGTCGGCCGGGAGGTCGTACCCACGACGGTCGACCACCTCGGCCGCGGCTTTACCCAGGTCCGGGAGGCCGTTCTCTCCCGCCACGCAAATGGGGGACACAATACCAATTCCCCATTTTCTGGAACGAAAGTCACCTGTCCGGCCCTATCGATCCCCGTCTATTGGTCGTCCTCGGCCCGCGGCGGGCTCAAGATCGCCGCGGTCGGTCTGACGCCGGACCTGACCCTTTCGGTCGCCCGCATGGCCGCGACATCGGCCGGCGGCAAGGTCGTCCGGGCCTACTCCTACGAGCTGGCCCCGGAAGACCTCGAGGACCTCCGGGCCGTCGAGCCCGATATCATCCTGTTCACCGGCGGCACGGACGGCGGCAACTCCCGCGTCGTCCTGCACAACGCGGCCCGGCTGGCCGAACTCGTCTCGCCGGCGATCATCCTCTACGCCGGGAACCGCAAAGTCCGCGACCAGGTCGTCGATATCCTCCGCGGCCGCGAGGTGGCGACCGCGGCCAACGTCATGCCCGAGGTCGGGACGATCGACATCGAGCCCGCCCGCGACATCATCCGCCACGTCTTCCTCGACAGCATCGTCGACGGCAAGGGTCTGTCGTCCGTCGTCGCCGAGGCCGGCCGCGAGCCCCTGCCGACGCCGCTGGCGGTGTTCGAGCTCGTCCGGACGATCGCCGAGCGCGTCCCGGGCTGGGGAGATTTCGCGGTCATCGACATGGGCGGCGCGACGACCGATTTTTACTCCCACACGAAATCATTCCACGGCGGCGATGCGATCATCCTGCGCGGTCTGCTCGAGCCGACGCTCAAGCGCACGGTCGAGGGCGACCTGGGCCTGAGGGTCTCGGCCGAGGCCCTGTTCCGCTCCGAGGCCTCCTTCCTCGAAGGACGCCTGCGCGAGGCCGGGACCGACCTCGCCCTGCTCAAAGGCTACGTCGAGGAGGTCAGCCGTCGCACGGAGTACCTGCCCGGCGACGACCGGGGACGGCGCTTCGACCGGCTCCTCGCCGCCGCCTGCGTCCGGGCCGCAGCCCTCCGGCACGCCGGGATCTTCCAGCGCGTCTTTACGCCGCAAGGGGGCTTCCTCGTCCAGCGGGGAAAAGACTTGCGCCAGGTCAGCCGGCTCGTCGGGTCGGGAGGCTACCTCGCCGGCGAGACCAGCCCCGACATCCTCCTCGAAGCCTGCGCCCCCGGCGCCGACGACCCCGACACGCGTCACCTCGTCCCCGAGGCGCCGGCCTGCTACGCCGACGTCGAATATCTCATCCCCCTCCTGGGGAACCTCGCGGCGGACTTTCCCGGCGCGGCCGCCCGCGCCGCCGTCGCCGGGCTGAAGCCGCTCGGACCTCACACGAACTGAAGAGGACATCCATGAAATATCAACCCCTGCCCTGGAAAGACTTCCTGGCCCAGCGCCCGGCCGTCCTCGACTCCTGGCCGACCGGAAAGGATGTCGCCTCGATCGACGAGGGATTGCGCTACCAGCGCGGCATCCCCGAGAGCAAGAACTTCGCCAAAGCCATGGCCAAGGCCAAGGCCGCCGGCCGGACCCTGCTCCAGCCCCGCGCCGGAGTCGCCCTGATCGACGACCACATCCGGCTCCTTCGCTTTCTTGAGACCGAGGGCACGGCCGACCTCCTGCCGACGACGATCGACGCCTATACTCGCCAGAACCGCTACGAAGAGGCCGCCCGCGGCATCGAGAAATCCCGCGCCGCAGGCACGTCGCTCCTCAACGGCTTCCCGGCCGTCAACCACGGCCGCGACGGCTGCCGCATGGTCACCGAGGCCGTCACCAAGCCGGTCCAGGTCCGGCACGGCACGCCCGACGCCCGCCTCCTCGCCGAGATCTCGCTCGCCGGCGGCTTCACCTCCTATGAAGGCGGCGGCATCTCCTACAACATCCCCTACGCCAAGAAGGTCGAGGTGGGCAAGTGCCTGCGCGACTGGCAATACGTCGACCGCCTGATCGGCTACTACGAGGAGAACGGCATCACCATCAACCGCGAGCCCTTCGGCCCGCTCACCGGCACCCTCGTCCCGCCCTTCATCTCGCACGCCATCGCCATCCTCGAGGGCCTGCTGGCCCTCGAACAGGGCGTCAAGTCGCTGACCCTCGGCTACGGCCAGGGCGGGAACGTGCTCCAGGACCTGGCCGCGCTGGCCTCGCTCCGCGAGCTGGCCGACGAGTACTTCCACAGAGCCGGCTTCGACGGCTACGATCTGACGCTCGTCTTCCACCAGTGGATGGGCGGCTTCCCGGAGGACGAGGCCAAGGCCTTCTCCGTCATCAGCCTCGGCGCGTTCGTCGCCTCCGCCGGCCGGGTCGAGAAGACCATCGTCAAGTCGCCCCAAGAGGCCGTGGGCATCCCGACGAAGGAGTCCAACGCGGCCGGGCTCAAGGCCACCCGCCAGGTCCTGAGCATGATGATGGACCAGCAGATCTGCACCGACAATGTCGTCATCCGGCGGGAGACGGACCTCATCCGCCGCGAGGTCGATTCGCTCATGTCGGCCGTGTTCGCCGCGGCCGACGACGACCTGGTCCAGGGGATCGTCCGGGCCTTCGCCGGCGGCATCCTCGACGTGCCCTTCGCGCCCTCCATCTACAACAAGGGCAAGGTCCTGCCCATCCGCGACAACGAAGGCTATATCCGTCTCTTCGCCAAGGGGAGCCTGCCCCTCGGCGAGGACATCATGGCTTTCCACAAGGAGCGCCTCCAGGAGCGGTCGAAGGCCGAGGGGCGCCCGGTCACCTTCCAGATGGTGACCGACGACATCTACGCCATCAGCAAAGGCAAGCTCATCGGGAGGCCCAAGTGAAGGTCGTCAAAGCCCTGTTTGTCCCCGGGTCGTCGGCGTTCTACTTCGACGACCAGAAGGCCATAAAGGCGGGAGCGCCCCACGACGGCGCCCTCTACGGCGGCAAGCCGGAGACCCCGGGTTTCCGGGCCGTCCGCATCGCCGGCGAAGCCCTGTCCATCCTGCTCCTCCTCGAGGACGGCAGCTGGGCCCTCGGCGACTGCGCCGCCGTCCAATACTCCGGCGCGGGCGGGCGCGACCCGCTCTTCCTCGCGGCCGATTACCTGCCCCTGCTCGAACGGCGCATCCGCCCGCTCCTCGAGGGCGCCGAGGTCGGCCGCTTCCGGGACATGGCGTCACGGTTCGAGGCCCTGGAGTTCGACGGCCGGCGCCTCCACACGGCCGTCCGCTACGGCCTGTCCCAGGCCCTGCTTCACGCCCGGGCCCTGGCCACCCATCGGATCATGACCGAGGTCATCTGCGAAGAATACGGCCTGCCTGTCGTCGCCGAACGCGTGCCCATCTTCGGCCAGAGCGGCGACGACCGCTACATCAACGCCGACAAGATGATCATGAAGCGGGTCGACGTCCTGCCGCACGCCCTCATCAACAACGTCAAGACCAAGCTCGGCCAAGAAGGCGAGCTTCTGAAAGAGTACATCGGCTGGCTCGTCAACCGCATCCGCACGGCCCGGACCGACGAGTCCTACGTGCCGACGCTCCACATCGACGTCTACGGGACGATCGGCATCATCTGCGCCCTCAAGCCCGGCCGGGTCGCCGACTACCTGGCCTCGCTCGAGCCGATCTCCGCCGAGTTCCCCCTCTACATCGAAGGCCCCGTGGACGCCGGCGAGAAGCCCCGCCAGATCGAGCTCCTGGCCGCCATCCGCCGCGAGCTCAAGGCCAAGGGCTCGAAGGTCAAGATCGTGGCCGACGAATGGTGCAACACCTACGAGGATGTCGTCGATTTCACCGACGCCCGGTGCTGCGACCAGGTCCAGATCAAGACGCCCGACCTCGGCGGCATCCAGAACACCATCGAGGCCGTCCTCTACTGCCGCAACCACGGCATGGAGGCCTACCAGGGCGGCACCTGCAACGAGACCGAGATCTCGGCCCGCACCTGCGTCCACGCCGCCGTGGCCGCCCGGGCCGAACGCCTGCTGGCCAAGCCGGGCATGGGCTTCGACGAGGGCTTCATGATCGTCCGCAACGAGATGGAGCGCGTCATCGCCGTCCTCCGCGCCCGCGCCGGAAAGGGGGTCTGATCATGGCTGCTAAAACGAGCCCGAAGAAAGAGTTCCGCGTCCTCTCGGCGACGGCCATCCTCGGCTACGGATTCCCCGAAAGCTCGTTCCGGGAGGGCATGAAGCGCCGGCCCGACCTCATCGGGGTCGACGCCGGCTCGTCCGACCCCGGGCCCTATTACCTCGGGGCGGGCAAGTCCTTCACCGACCGGTCGGCGGTCAAGCGCGATCTGCGCTTCATGCTGACGGCCGGCGTCCGCCGCGGCGTCCCGGTCGTCATCGGCACGGCCGGCGGCAGCGGCGCCCGGCCGCACGTCGACTGGTGCGAGGCCATCATCCGCGAGATCGCCGCCGAGGAGAAGCTGACGTTCAAGATGGGCATCATCTACGCGGATATCCCCAAGGCCCGCGTCCGCCGGCATCTCCGCAAGGGCGAGATCGTCCCTCTGACCTGCGTGCCGCCGCTGACGGAAGCGGTGCTCGACGAGTCGGTCAACATCGTCGCCCAGATGGGCGTCGAGCCCATCCAGAAGGCCTTGGCCGCGGGCTGCCAGGTCGTCCTGGCCGGGCGCTGCTACGACCCGGCCGTTTTCGCCGCCCTGCCCATCAGCCTCGGCTACGACCCCGGCCTGGCCATCCACATGGGCAAGATCCTGGAGTGCGCGGCCATCGCCGCGACGCCCGGCTCGGGGGCCGACTGCGCCTTCGGCCGGCTCCGCCCCGACTCCTTCGTCCTCGAGGCGCTCAATCCCGCCCGCCGCTTCACCAAGCTGTCCACGGCCGCCCACACCCTCTACGAGAAGTCCGACCCCTACCATCTTCCCGGCCCCGGCGGCGAGCTCGACCTGACCGGCTGTTCGTTCACCGAGCTGCCGGGTGGCAAGGTCGAGGTCCGCGGCAGCCGTCATGTCGAGACCGAACGCTACTGGGTCAAGCTCGAAGGCGTCCGCCGAGTGGGCTTCCGGACGATCGCCGTTGCCGGCACCCGCGATCCGATCATGATCCGCGAGATCGGTCCGATCCTGGCCGGCGTCGAGGCCCAGGTCCGCGATCTCCTCAAGGCCGAGGCGGTCGAGGGCCGCATCACCTTCCACGTCTACGGCAAGGACGGGGTCATGGGCGCCCTCGAGCCCGAACATCGCATCCGCGGCCACGAGCTGGGCATCGTCATCGAGGCCGTCGGGCCGACGCAGGCCGCGGCCGACTCCGTCTGCAGCCTGACCCGCTCGACGCTCCTCCATTTCGGCTATCCCGGCCGCATCTCGACGGCCGGCAACCTGGCCTTGCCTTTCTCGCCCTCTGATGCCAGAATGGGGGAGGTTTTCGAGTTCTCGATCTACCACCTCATGCCCCTCGCCCGGCCGGCCGATTTCCCGGCCCGGGTAGTCACGGTCCGGGGCTGAACGGAGCCGCCATGAAGCGCAGCATCCTCTCCGCCGCCAAGGTCATCCGGTCCAAGAACTCCGGCCCCTACGAGCTGACCCTGGACATCCTGTTCAAGGACCGGGCCCATTTCGATCTCTTCCGCCGCCGCAACATCGTCACCAAGAGCAAGATCGCCGCGCTCTACCGGCGGCCTGTCGCGGACATCCTCAAGATCGTCTACTTCGAGCCGTCCAACGCTCTCAAGATCACCATGCGCCGGCCCATCCCCTCGGGTAACGCGGGCGAGACCGACATCTACGGGGCCCAACAGCACGCCCCGCTCCTGAGCCTGACCTACTGAGGCCGCGGGCCATGATGAAGCTCAGCCAAGGCACGGTCCACCGCGAGACCCTGCTCTATGCCGTCTACTACGCCCCTCGCGGCAGCAACCGGCTGTACATGGTCGCCGCCGAGTTGGCCCAGAAGTACCTCACTCCGACCGACCTCGTCATCGGCATCCTGGGCGCCGAGGGCTCGGGCAAGTCGACCCTGATCAAGGGGCTCTTCCCGGGGCTCGAGCTGACCAACGACGACGAGGGCATCAACGTCCGGCCGACGCCCCTGTACGACTTCGACCCCGCCGACGCCTTCTCCGGCCACACCTTCCATGTCGACGCCCGCTACGAGCTGGCCTTCCACCAGAAGTACGAGCTGGCCGAGGCCATCATCAAGGCCATCTCGCACAACCGCCGGGTCGTCATCGAACACTTCGACCTCATCTATGAGGCCATTGGCCACAACGCCCAGGTCCTCATCGGCATCGGGGAGGAGATCATCGTCGCCCGGCCGACCGTCTTCGGCCCCTTCCCCCAGGTCATCAAGACGATCGTCGACAAGACCATCAAGTACCGGCTGATGGCCCACTCGGCCGAGGACATCACCTCCATGGTGCTCCGGGAGGATTACAAGATCCCGTTCCCGCCGCTCCACTCCGACGTCCCCCAGGGCTTCGTCCTCAACTTCAAGGAGCGCCCCGACGTCGACCTCCACGAGCTCGAGAAGAAGGTCCTGGCCATCATCGCCAAGGACATCCCGATCTCGCCCTGCGGCGACAACACCATCAGATTCGGCGAGCGGACGATGCCCTGCACCGGGACGCGGACGCACGTCCGCTCGAGCCGTCAGATCGAGAACTTCCGCCTGATCAAGGAATACCGCTACGACCAGATCAGCAAGGAGTATTACGTGATCGGCCTCATCGGCAAGAGGGGAGAGGACACCTTCGAGGACCTCATCGACGTCGAGGGGATCTACGAATGAACATCATCGATCCGGGACCGGACAAGGCCAGCTATCGCCGCATCGGCGCCCGGGGCGTCGGGCGGACCGCGTGCGGGGGCCGGCCCGCCCTGCGCATCGCCGACGGCGCCCTGAAGTCCCTGGCCGGGGAGGCCTTCGCCGACCTCGCCTTTTATCTCAGGCCGGACTTCCTCGCGGCCATGCGCAGGATCCTCGACGATCCCGCGGCGTCGGACAACGACCGGTTCGTGGCCGAGGCCGTCCTGCGCAACGCGGTCATCGCCGCCGAAGGCGTCCTGCCGCTCTGCCAGGACACCGGCTCGATCCAGATTTTCGCGTTCCGGGGCCACCGCGTGGTCACGGACGGCCGGGACGAAGAGGTCCTGGCGGCCGCCGCCTCCGACGTCTACAAGACGCGCAACTTGCGCTTTTCGATCATGGCCCCGCTCTCCGTCATGGAGGAGATCAACACGGGCACGAACCTGCCCGCCCAGATCGAGATCCAGGCCGCTCCCGGGCGCGAGTACCGGTTCTTCTTCGTGGCCAAGGGCGGCGGCTCGTCGAACAAGATCGCCCTGTTCCAGGAATCGAAGGCCCGGCTCGAGGACGACGCCCTCGAGTCCTTCCTCGCGGAGAAGATCCGGGCGCTCGGCGTCGCCGCCTGTCCGCCCTATCGCATCGCCGTCGTCGTCGGCGGCCTGTCCCCGGAGATGACCCTCAAAACGGTGAAGCTCGCCTCGGCCGGTTTCCTCGACGGATTGCCGAAGCGCGGCTCCAAAAGCGGCGCCGCCTTTCGTGACCCAGGCTGGGAGGAGCGGATCATGCGCCTGGCCAGGGAGACCGGGCTCGGGGCCCAGTTCGGCGGCGTGTGGCTGGCCCACGAGGCCCGCTTCGTCCGTCTGCCGCGCCATGCCGGCTCCTGCCCGATCGGGATCGGCGTGTCCTGCAATGCCGATCGCGGATTGAGGGGCAAGATCACGGCCGACGGCGTCTTCCTCGAAGAGGTCGAGCGCCGGCCGGCCCGTTTCCTCGAAGGCGCCCGCCCGGCCGGCCCGGCCGCGGCCGTCGCCGTCGACCTTGAAAAACCCATCGAGGAGGTCGCGGCCAAGCTGCGGACGCTTCCCGTCGGCACGCTGGTCCGGCTCTCGGGGCCGCTGGTCGTCGCCCGCGACATCGCTCACGCCCGCCTGGCCAAGATCCTGCGGGAGACTGGCGACGTTCCCGAGTACTTCAAGCGCCACGCCGTCTATTACGCCGGCCCGGCCAAGACGCCCCGCGGCCTGGCCTCGGGCAGCTTCGGCCCGACCACGGCCCAGCGCATGGACGGCTACATGGCCGATTTCCTGGGAACCGGGGCTTCCCTCGTCTCGCTCGGGAAAGGCAACCGGACGGCGCCGGCGATCGAGGCGCTGAAGAAGGGGGGAGGCGTCTTCCTGGGAACGATCGGCGGGGCGGCGGCGCTCATCGCCAAGGAACACATCGTCTCGAGCGAGACCATCGATTTCGCCGACCTGGGGATGGAGGCCGTCCGCCGGATCGTGGTCAAGGACCTGCCCGCCTTCGTCGTCTACGACGGCCGGGGCGGCGACCTCTATGCCGCTCGGCTCGCGGGCTGCTGAGCGGCGCCTTTCCCGTCCTGAATTTCTCCTCAATAAAAAAAGCCGAGGACCCGGCTTGCGCCGGACCCTCGGCTGTCGTGCCTATCGAAATCAGCGGATCGTGATTACCTCTTTCTGGTCTTGAGGTCTTCGACCAACCTCACGATCCTGGGGTCGGTCAGTCCGGGGACGACCATCTTGAGTTGGGCTGTGCCCGTCGTTCCGGCCCAGCTGATATCGCCGTAGAAAGCTGTCTCGCTGAGGTACCCGTTGGCGTCCGTAGCGGT
>JADGNU010000182.1 GCA_017883305.1 Candidatus Aminicenantota bacterium
CGAGTGCCCGACGGGCGGCTCGAAAAGTTCCTGAAGGGATTCGGGGACGTTCGCGGCCGCGAGGCCCGGGTCGCGCTGTCCCTGGCGGCCTTCTTTTTCCTGATCACCGCCACCTTCTGGATCATTAAGCCGGTCAAGGAGAGCTTCCTGATCGGCTTCGCCCCGCCCAACTGGTGGCCGTACGCCGACCTGGCCACGGCCCTGCTCATCGGCTTCGTCGTCGCCCTCAACGCCCGGCTCCTGGACCGGTTGCCGCGACAGACATACCTGACGGCCTCACTCCTGTTCTTCATCGCCAGCCTCTTTGTCTTCTGGTACATCTTCGATCTGAAGATGAAAGGGCTGGTCGCGTCGCCCGTGGCCGACCCGTCCGGGTTCGCTTTCCTCCTCAGAGCCCAACAAATCATCGCCGACCATTTCTCCGTCGCCGTGATCGCTTTCTGCTTCTGGTCCGACATCTTCATCTCCATGGCGGTGACCCAGTTCTGGATCGCCGTCAACGACGTCTTCGACCCGCACCAGACGAAGAGGCTGGTCGGACTCTTCGTCACCGGGGGTCTTTTCGGCGGCATCGCCGGGGCTGGGGCCGCCGCGCTGGTCACCTTCGCCCGGGTCATCCAGCCCGAGGACCTGCTCCTCGTCAGTCCCGTCCTGCTCGTCCTGGCCCTGGTGACGGTCAACGTCGTCTACTCCGGGCAGCGCAAGATAGACGCCGCCGCCGGTGACGATCGCCTTGCCCGGACCTCCAAGGTCGGTTACCTGGAGAGCTTCCGGACCGTCCGGAAGAACCGCTATCTCTTCCTGCTGGCCTCGATGCTGGCCGCGGCCATGGTCGCTGGGTCCCTGATCAACTATCAGTTCAAGACGGTCGTTAAGAGCGCTTTCCAGTCTGACGAGGCGCGGACGTCCTCGATCGCGGTCTTCTTCCTGGTCATCCTGGTCGTTTCGACGGTCTTCCACCTCGTCACGACCGGCCGTGTGCTCAAGTCCTACGGCATCCGCTGGGCCATCTCCCTGGCGCCGATCGTTCTTCTCGCCGTGTCCGCGGCCGTGTTCCTCATTCCAGTCGGCGCCACGCTGGCCTGGGCCTGGGCCGTCCGAGGCAGCGACAAGACGCTCGACAACACGCTCAGCCAGTCCGTCCGCGAGCTCCTCTATGTTCCTGTCGCCCCGGACGTCAAATATCGGGCCAAGATCTTCATCGACATGTTCGTCAACAAGTTCGCTACCGGCCTCGGTGCCGCTCTCTTCCTGGTCCTCTACCACATCCGGCAGTTCGCTTTCCGGACCGACCCGCTGGCCGTCATTCGGGAGATCGGCTTCGTGGTCCTCTTCTTCCTTCTCCTTTGGCTCGTCCTGACCCGGCTCGTCTACAGGGAGTACCCGGCCGTGCTGAAGCAGGACCTCGGCCAGCTCTGGATGGACGGCCAGCAGGTCGTCGACAAGCATATCGATGAGAGGCTCGTCCGCGAGGTCTTTGAGGCCATCCAGAGCCGCGAACGGAGCACGACGCTCTATTATATGAACGTCTTCAACCTCGTCCGGACGAACAGCCTGACCCCCGAGCTCAAGGAGCTCCTCGGCATCAAGCGGGACGAGCTCAAGGCCCGGGCCATGGACGCCCTGCTCGATGTCGGCGGCGGCGTCTTCTACCCCGGCCTTGAGGAGGCCTTCACCGACACGGCCTTCCAGAAGGAGATCGACCTCATCTACCTCCTGCCCTCCTACCAGAAGATCATGGACGAACGGCTCGGCGCGATCGCGGCCTCGGCGTCCGAGCTCGACCGGATCGAAGCCGCGAACAGCATCTGCCGGATGGTGCCCAGCCCCTCGGCGATCGATGCCCTGGCTCGCCTCCTCCAGGATCCCTCGTCCGAAGTCGCCCTCTACGCGCTGAACAGCGCCTCCGTCCATCGGCGTCCCGAACACGTCCCGCTCATCCTGCGCCTTCTGGCCAATCCGATGACGGTCGCCGAGGCCCAAGCCGCCCTCACGGCCTACGGGGACGGCATCGAAAGCCTCCTCGTCTCGGCGATCGGCTCGGCCGACGAGCCCCTGGAGGTCCGCCGGGCTATCCCGGAAGTCCTGGCCCGGATCGGGACCCAGAAGGCGGCCGACATCCTCGTCGACGAGCTGGCCCGCCGCGACGACGCCATGGAGCAGTCCCTGGTCGATGCGCTCTACAAGATCCGGACCGAACAACCCCGGGTCCGGTTCCGCGAGAAGGACCTCCGGCCGGAGCTCCATGTCCTGATCTGCAAAGCCTGCGCCGTCGTCCTGGAGCCGACCGCCTCGGCCGACGCGCTCAAGGCGCAGCTGGATATCCGGATGAAGCGCGTTTTCGACCTGCTGACGCTCATGTATCCCCGCGAGGACGTCGTCAACGATTACCAGAACATCCTCCAGGGCACCCCAAAATCGGTCGACTATGCCCTGGAACACCTCGACAACATGCTCGACCGGGGGGACAAGGAGCTTCTCTTCTCTCTCATCGAGGAGCTGCCCGCCGAGGAGCGGGCCCTGCGCCTGAGGAAGGCGCTGAAGTTGAAATGACGTGAGCGGTCATCTAGAATGAAGGCATAAGGATCCCCATGGCCAATCTTTATATCTACCCGAAGACCGGCGAACCCTCGACCTTCCCCATGGCCGGGCAACGGGTGACGATCGGCCGGGCGTCGGCCAACGACATCGTCCTGTCCGACCAATTCAGCTCGGGCTGCCATGCCGTCATCGTCCCGACCGAGCGGGGCTACGCCCTCGTCGACCAGGGCAGCAAGAACGGGACCTTCGTCAACGGCCGCCGCGTCAACGGCGAGATCGACCTGGCCCGCGGCGACGAGATCCTCGTCGGCTCGACCCGGTTCTACTTCGACCGGGACTTCCAGCCCATCGTCGAGACGGTCGCAGGCACGACCTTCACCCACAGCTCGAACACGATCATCCAGGTCAAGGAGCTTCTTAAGAAGCCCGCGGCGACGGGCGTCATCGTCAAGACGCCGGGCGGCGGGCTCGACCTCGAGCGCTTCCGGCAGGACCAGAAGATCATCGCGGTCGTGGCCGAGGTCAGCCAGGCCCTCATCTATCACATGCCCTTGGACAAGCTCCTCGACCATGTCATGGACGTGCTCATCCAGCACCTGCCCATGGACCGGGGCGTCCTGATGCTCAAGAGCGAGGCCACCCAGGCCCTCGAACCCAAGGTCGTCCGGGTCCAGAACGCCGCCCTGCGGACCCAGAGCATCTTCGTCAGCCAGACGATCGTCAAGACGGCCCTGGAGCGCAACTCGGCCATCCTCATCTCGGACATCCAGGCCGACGAAGGGCTGCGGGCCCAGATCAGCGTCGTCCAGGCCCAGATCCACTCGGCCATGTGCGTGCCGCTCTGGAACAACCAGGACATCATCGGCCTCATCTACTGCGACCGGGCCTCGCTCCTCGAACAGTTCACGGAAGACGACCTCCGCATGCTGACGCTCCTGGCCAACCTGGCCGCCGTGAAGATCGAGAACGCCCGCCTGTACGAAGTGTCCTTGAAGAACGCCCAGCTCGAGCGGGAGATCGCCCTGGCCGTCCAGATCCAGAAGAACTTCCTGCCCCGGACCGAGCCGGATTTCGCGCCCTACGAGATCAGCGGCAGCGCCAGGGCCTGCCGGCGCGTCGGCGGGGACTACTACGATTATATCGTCGTCGATCCCAACCGCCTGGCGATCGTCATCGCCGACGTCTCGGGCGTCGGCGTCAGCGCCTCGCTGCTCATGGCCTCGCTGCGGGGGGCCCTGCACGAGAAGTTCCCCGGGACCGTCGACCTCGGCGACCTCGCGGCCAAGCTCAACGAGTTCGTCTACTCGAGCTCGGACAGCCACCTGTTCATCTCGTTCTTCCTGACCATCATCGACCGGCGCACCGACGAGGCGGCCTACATCAACGCCGGCCATAATCCGCCCCTGCTCCAGCCGCACAAGGGGCCGGCCCGTCTCCTCGAGAGCACGGGGCTCTGCCTGGGAATGTTCCCCGACCAGTCCTACGAGGAGCGCCGGATCGTCATGGGCCCCGGCGACCTGCTCTGCCTCTACACCGACGGGATCGTGGAGAGCCGGAAGGGCGAGCACGAAGAGTACGGGGACGAGCGCCTGGCCGAACGGCTCCGGGAGCTCGGTTCGCTTCCGGCCCAGGTCGTCAGGGACAAGATCTTCGAGGACGTCTTCGGCTTCAGCGGCTGCACGGAAGCCGGTGACGACATGACGCTCGTCGTGGTCAAGCGGAATCCATGACGACCCAGGCCTTGGAGCGAGCCGCGACCGGAGAGGAGGGGGCCAAGGAGCTCCGCGTCTCCGCCAATCTCAAGCAGATCGACCGCGTCCGCGGCTTTCTCAAGGACGCCACCGCCGACCTGCCCTTCGACGAGCAGGACCGGCTCAAGATCGAGCTGGCCCTTCACGAGATCTGCGTCAACATCGTCCGGTATGCCTATCCGCGCGGCCGCAAGGGCGAGATGATCGTCCGCATCTGGCGGGACGGCGGCTCGCTGTTCATCGAGGTCAGGGACAAGGGGATCCCCTTCAATCCCGTCCGGAAGAAGAACCCCGACCTCATGGTCAAGCTCCGGCGCGGCGTCCCCGGAGGATTGGGCGTCTACTTTTTCAAGACGCTGATGGACGGCCTGTCCTATCGGCGGGCGGGGGGACAGAACATCCTGACCGTCCGCAAGGTCCTTTGATCAGTAGAGGACTTTCTTCTCCCCGTTGACCTCGATCAGCCGGTCGATCTCCGCCAGGATGAGGCCCCGCCGGATGACGACGGCCCGGATCTCCTCGTCCGTGAGGTACTCGCCGACGACCGATTTGACGGTGGCGGCGTCGAGGGCCCGGACCTTCTCGACGACCGTCCGTGGCAGCTCGCTCATGAGCATCGGTCCCTCCGCGTTCCTGGCCGAATAAAGGAGGCTCTTGACGAACTTCCCCGCCGTGCGGAACGACCGGGAGTGATCGATGAGCACCATCCGCCAGTCGGGAGTGATCAGGATCTGGTTCTTGTGCCGGTCCTCGTTGGCGATGAGGTTGTCGAAGAGGCGCTGGAGATAGGTCGCCCGGTTCCAGCCGAAGACCTTGACCTGAGGCATCCTGATCCCTTTCTCGTCCCGGTCCTGGAGCGACATGCAGTCGTCGATCCAGTACTGGCAGGAGCCGCGGTCGCCGTTGAACCGGCGCTCGACCGTGGGGGGAACGAGTCCCAACCCGAGGAACTTATCGAGGCGGTAGGCGGCGATCTCGTAGGTCCAGCCCTCCCAGTATCCGCCCATGCGGCCTTCGGGGTTCTTCCACAGGCCCCGATGGGTGACGTCGCCCAGCTTGAGCGTCAGCACCCAGGGGGACGTCACGGACTTTTCCCCGATCATCTGCTTGCTTCCGACGACCTCGGCGGTCTCGAGGAATTTCTCGCATTGCTCACGCTGGGCAAGCTCTCCGGGAAGGAACTGGAGCGGGGAGTCGGCCGCCGGGGGGGCATCTGAGTCCATGCAGGCCAGGATCAGGCCGGCCAGGGCCAGGAGGAGCGTCAGACTCGCGAGGAGGAGCTTGTTTTTCAATAGAGCACCGCCGCTTCGCCCTGCTCCTGGACCATTTGCGCGATCTCCCGGAGAAGGAGGTCTCGCCGGACCAGGACGGCCTTGATCTCCTTGTCCGTAAGGGTCGACCCGACGGCGGCGCGGATGTTCTCGAAGGTCAGGGTCTTGATCTTATCGACGAACCAGCGCGGCAGGCGTCTAAAGAGGATCGGGTCCCCTGAAGCGAACTTCTTGATGCCGTCGCGGCCGTACATTAGCCGCTCGGAGAACTCGCCGCCCTCGCGGAAGGCCCGGGAGTGGTCGAAGATGATCGTCCGCCAGTCCGCGGTGAAGAGAACGTTCTGCTGGGTCCGG
>JADGNU010000004.1 GCA_017883305.1 Candidatus Aminicenantota bacterium
GGGTTCTTTCGGTGGTGGAGCTGACCAGGATCGAACTGGCGACCTCTTGAATGCCATTCAAGCGCTCTCCCAACTGAGCTACAGCCCCACCGGGAAGCCGATTAATATTACAGGAAGGCGGCCTCAGGGTCAAGAACGTTGCCCCGGGCGAAGTCTCGGAGGGAAACCGGGGACACGATCCGAATTCCGGAGAATTCGGTCATGTCCCCAATTTCCGCATGTCCCCGATTCTGTTCCGTCAAGACCTTCGATTGACCCCTAACCGACCCTGTGATAATTAGGAGGAACCCGATTTGCAGGAGGTTCTTCATGCCCCAGTCTCCCATTTCCAGGCTTAGAATGCGCGTTGGCGTCGGCCTTATGGCCCTGGCCATGATCCCAGTTTTAGCCGTGCCCCCGGCGGCACGAGCTGCCGAGCCGGCCGGGCCAGCCGCTCCGACGTCCCTGCGATGCGAATACCTCGTCAACCCCATGGGCATCGATATGGCAAAACCGCGCTTTTTCTGGATCGTCCAGCACGCCGAGCGCGGCCAGATCCAATCGGCGTATCAGGTTGTCGTCTCGACGGATCCGAAGGCCGCGGCGGGAGACACCTGGGACAGTGGGAAGGCCGCCTCCCCCAAGTCAACCCAGGTCGCCTTCGCCGGCACGGCGCTCGAGAGCGGCAAGTCCTACTTCTGGAAGGTCCGCGTCTGGGACCGGGACGGCCGCGAGAGCGCCTGGAGCGACGTCGCCCGTTTCGACACCGGCCTCTACAACAAAAGCGATTGGAAGGGCGCCTGGATCGGTCAGAAGAACCAGCTCCGCAAGGAGTTCAGCCTCAAGGGCCGCGTCAAAAGGGCCCGGGCTTACATCGCCGGGGTCGGGTATTACGAGCTTCGCCTGAACGGCCGAAAGGCCGGCAACCGCGTCCTCGATCCGGCCTGGACGACTTATGACAAGCGCGTCCTCTATGCAGCATACGACGTGACGTCTTTCCTGCGCGAAGGCGCCAATGCCGTCGCCGTGACACTCGGCAACGGCTGGTACAAGTCGCGGGCCCTCCTCTTCCAGCTCAACATCGAGCTCGAGGACGGGACCGCGACGAGCATCGTCAGCGATGCGACTTGGAAGGCCGCCGACGGCCCCATCTTCGAGGATAGCATCTACGACGGAGAATCCTATGACGCTCGCCGCGAAATGCCCGGCTGGGAACGTCCGGGTTTCGACGATAAGGATTGGCCCGCGGTCGAGGCCGTCAAGGGCCCAACGGGGGTCGTTTCGGCCCAGCTGATGCCGGCGATCCAGGTCGTCGACACCATCGTCCCGCTCAAGATGTCGAGTCCCCTCCCCGGTGTCTTCATCTTCGACATGGGCCAAAACTTCAGCGGCTGGGCCCGCCTCCGGGTCGAGGGGCCGCGCGGCACGGACGTCCGCTTGCGCTTCGCCGAGCTCTTGTTCGACGACGGCACGCTCAACCAGGACAACTTGCGCTCGGCCCAGGCCGAGGACCACTACATTCTCAAAGGTGAAGGCGAAGAGACGTGGGAGCCGCGCTTCACCTATCACGGCTTCCGCTACGTCGAGGTCAAGGGATTCCCCGGGACGCCCAAGCTCGACAGCATCCGCGGCAGGGTCGTCCATTCCGCGGTCGAGCCGATCGGCAGCTTCGCCGCGTCCAAGGACATCCTCAACGGCATCCAGCGGATCATCACCTGGGGCCAGAAGACGAACCTCCACAGCATCCCGACCGATTGTAACCAGCGCGACGAGCGCATGGGCTGGATGGGCGACGCCCAAGGCACGGCCGAAGAAGCCATCATGAACTTCGACATGGCCGCCTTCTACACGAATTTCATGCGGGACATCCGCGACGTCCAGGACGAAAAGGGCCGCCTGTCCGATACGGTGCCCCACATCTGGGGCGGAGAGAACGCCGACCCGGCCTGGGCGACGGCCTATCCCCTCATCTGCTGGTATATGTACCAGTATTACGGCGACACCCGCGTCCTCGAGGAACACTACGACGGATTGAAGAAGTACGTCGAGTTCCTGAGGAGCAAGGCCGAGAACGGGCTGGTCAAGTTCAGCTCGTACGGCGATTGGGTGGCCATCGAGAAGTGCCCCGGGGCGATCGTCTCCTCGTTCTATTATCTCTATGACGTCCGTATCCTGGCCGACGCCGCCCGGATCATCGGCAAGACCGCGGACGCGGCGCTCTACGACAAGCTGGCCGCCGACATCCGGACGGCCTTCAACCGGGAATACTACGACCCGAAAACCGGAGACTACGCCGACGGCACCCAGACGGCCAACACCCTGCCGCTCTTCCTCGGCATTCCGACCGAGAAGGAGGGCAGCGCCTGGGGCCGGCTCTTCGACGACATCGTCTACAAGCACAACGCCCACTTGACGACCGGCATCGTCGGCACGAAGTACATCATGGAGGTCCTGACCCAGAGCGGGGCCGCCGACCTGGCCTACGACATCGCCTGCAAAACCGATTTCCCGAGCTGGGGCTACATGATCGCGAGCGGGGCGACGACTCTCTGGGAGCTGTGGCAGAACCGCGAGGGCTCGTCGATGAACTCGCACAATCATCCGATGTTCGGGAGCGTCGGGGCCTGGTTCTACAAGGCCCTGGCCGGGATCAACCTGGCGCCGGGGACGACCGGATTCGAGAAGATCCTCATCCAGCCGCAGATGGTCCGGGACCTGACCCACGCCTCGGGCTCGACGAGGACCGTCCGCGGCGAGGTCGCTTGCGCCTGGGCGCGGACGGAGCTTGACGCCCACGTCGAGGTCACGATCCCGTTCGGATCGCAGGCCGAGGTCGTCATCCCCAAGCTCGGGATCCGCAACATCAAGATCACCGAGGGAGGCCAGACGATCTGGGCGAGCGATACGTACGCTGCCGGAGTCGCCGGGGTGCTAGGCGCGGTCGACAAGGACGGCGCCATCCGCATCCAAACCGGCGGCGGCCGCTACATCTTCGTGCTTGAAGGGAACTAGGAGGCGACAGATGAAGTTTCAAGAACTGATAACGAAACGCTGCAGCGTCCGCGCTTATAAGCCGGATCCGGTCGAGGACGAAAAACTCGCCCGGGTACTCGAGGCGGCCCGCATCGCCCCCACGGCCGCGAACCGACAGGCCTTCCGGGTTATTGTCATTTCGACCGAGTCGTGCAAGTCGGATCTGCGGCGAATCTACGGCCGCGACTGGTTCGTCCAGGCCCCCTACGTTCTGTGCGTCTGCGCCGTTCCCTCCGAGGCCTGGGTGCGGAAGGCCGACGGCTGGAACGCCGCCGAGGTCGATGCGACGATAGTCATGAGCCACATCGTCCTTGCGGCCGCCGAGGAAGGACTGGGCACCTGCTGGATCGCGGCCTTCGATCCCGCGGCGGCCCGCGAGGTCCTCGGGATTCCCCTGGAGGTCATTCCCTCGGCGTTTACGCCTCTCGGCTATGCGGCCGATTCCGCCTTGCCCAAGAAACGCCGGCCGCTGACCGAGCTCGTCCGCCGCGACCGCTGGTAGGCCCGGCCAATCTGACCGGGAAGCCTTGACCGGCCCCTCCGCCGGTCGCCCAAAATATTATTTTAAATATTTTCGCCTGACGCTTGACTCTGACGTTACGTCATAGTGCACAATGGAAGCGTGGACAAGGCCGTGAAGACAAACGGATACCTCATCAGGGAGTTCGCCAAGCTGACGCGGGTGACGGTCCGGACGCTCCACTACTACGACCAGATCGGGCTGCTCAAGCCGAGCTTCGAGCGGCCGAACGGCTACCGGGTCTACACCGACGCCGACTTGCTCAAGCTCCAGCAGATCGTCACCCTGAAGTTCATGGGCTTCTCTCTCGCCGAGATCCGGCGCCTCCTCGACAGCAAGGGCTACGAGGCCGTAAAATCCCTCAAGGTCCAGGCTGAAGCGGTCAAGGACGAGATCGCCCGGCTGCGCGAGGCCTCGCGGGCCATCGAACAGGTCCTCAACCGCCTCGAGAAGGACGGCCGCATCCATAAGGAAAAACTCATCAAAATCATGGAGGTCATTCAAATGGGCGAAGACGTCAAGAAAGGCTGGCACGAGAAGTTCTTCTCCGAGGCGGACCTCAAGAAGTTCGCCGAGGTCGGCAAGAACTACTCGCCGGAAGCGATGACCGCTTACCAGAACCGCTGGGCGGCGCTCATCGAAGAGGTCAAGAAGAACATCGAGCTCGATCCGGCAAGCGAGAAGGCCCAGGACCTGGGCCGGCGCTGGACGACGCTTCTCGACGAGGCGTACGGCGGCCACCCGGAGCTCAAGACCAAGATCGCCAAGGCCTATAAGGCCGGCGCGATCGACAAAGAACACAACATGATCGCCCCGGAGGTCTGGGACTTCATCAAAAAGGTCCACGCGGCCGCCGGAAAGAAGTGCTGACCGGCTGAGCTGGGCTGAACTCGCGGCGGCGGGGGGCCTCCCCCCCGCCGCCTTTACTTTGTCCCGCCATAGATTTATCATAGTTCCTCGCAGCCATCCTGAGGCTTCCGTCGACCGAGGATCTTAATTATTGGGGAGGATAGACCATGAGAATGTCCCAGTTGTCACGCACACGATTCGCGCGGCTCGCATTGGCGGTGGGCACCGCAGCCATCCTGATCTTGACGGTGAGCGCTGCGCCCAAGCCCGCGGCTCCCGCCACGACCGTTCTCGAGTACAAGATGCCGGCCGGCCGTGCCCTGACCTATCAGGGCAAGTCGGAGGAGGCGCAGGTCATGGAGATCCAAGGCCAATCGATGGAGACCCATACCACGGGAACGAACACCTTCACCTTCAAGGCGAAGGGGCCCAAGGACAAGAATCTCCTCTTGGGCGTGTCCCTCGACGACGTCGCCGTGACGGTGACCAGCAGCGCCCAGGGCGACATGTCCCCGGACATGAGCTCCGTCAAGGGCAAGTCGTTCGACATGGTCCTCTCCCCGCTCGGGTCGGAGGTGGACGTCTCCGGCGCCGAGGCCATCAGCTATAGCATGGCCGGGGAAACCCGCAATCTGGGTTCCGCCTTCAAGACCTTCTTCCCCGATCTCGCGGGGAAGCCGGTCAAGATCGGGGACACTTGGCCGTCGAGCTCCTCGGTCGAGGAGAAGACGGGTTCGATGGACATCAAAGTCGATCTCCAAAACGTCAACACCCTCCAGGGCTTCGAAACCGTCGACGGCATGGAGTGCGCCCGGATCTCGTCGGACGTCACCGGGACCATCACGGGCACCGGCAACCAAGGGGGTATGGACCTGACCTTCTCGGGGACGTCCAAGGGTAAAGACATTTGGTACTTCGCGGTCAAAGAGGGGATCTACGTCAAGGGGAACTCCGAGTCCACGACTCAGTTGTCGATCGATGTCCCCGCCGCGGGCATGAGCATCCCGGCGACCCAGACAAGCAAGAGCGAGGTCAAGCTGACGAGCCATTGACGGGACGCGCCGGCGCGGGAGGAGAGCCCATGACCGCGAACAGGCCCAAGCGGATCGAGGATCTCCGGAAGAAGGACGACCTCATCGTCGTCACCGGCGCGGGCGGGTTCATCGCCGGGTCGCTCGTCCGTTCTTTTCACGACAAGGGTTTCACGAACATCCGTGCCGTCGACAAAAAGCCCCTCGAAGCGTGGTACCAGAAGACGCCGGGAGTCGAGAACCTCGTCCTCGACGTCAGCTTCCGCGACAACTGCGTCAGGGCCTGTGAGGGGGCGGTCGAAGTCTACAACCTGGCCGCCGACATGGGCGGCATGGGCTTCATCGAGCGCTACCGGATCGAATGCCTGCGGAGCGTTCTCATCAACACCCACATGATCGAAGCGGCCCAGCGGGCCGGAGCCGACCGCTACTTCTTCTCGTCCTCGGCCTGCGCCTACAACGTCGACCTCCAGAAGGACACCCAGAGCCGGGCGCTCAAGGAAACCGACGCCTACCCGGCCAACGCCGAGCGCGGCTACGGCTGGGAGAAGCTCTTCTCCGAGATCGTCTGCCAGGAGTACTCGGCCGAGCGCGGCCTCAAGACGGCCATCGCCCGCTTCCACAACGTCTATGGCCCCTTCGGCACCTGGGACGGCGGCCGGGAGAAGGCCCCGGCGGCCCTCTCGCGCAAGGTCATCGAAGCGAAAGACCACGGCGCGCGCGCCATCGAGATCTGGGGCGACGGCACGCGGACGCGCAGCTTCATGTGGATCGGGGACTGCGTCAACGGCATCGATATGATCATGCACTGCGACGAGCTCATCGCGACGCCCATCAATCTGGGCTCGCACGAGCTCGTCTCGGTCAACGAGCTCCTCGGCATCATCGAGGAGATCGCCGGGTTCAAGGTCGCGCGCCGCTACGACCTCGACGCCCCGAAGGGGGTCGGCGGCCGCAACTCGGACAACACCATGATCCGCAGCGTCCTCGGCTGGGAGCCGTCGACGCCGCTCCGCACGGGCATGGCTAAGACCTACGCTTGGATCGAAGAGCAGTACGCCCTGAGGAAGGCCGGGAACAAAGTCGTCCTTTGAGCCTGGAGGGGCCCATGACAAGCAAAGATATTGCTCAAGCGCGGGCGGCGGCCGCGGCCCTGCTCAAGAAAGCCCGCATCCCCATCACCCGGGACGAGCTCGAGAGCATGGAGATCGCCGACCTCGGCCTTGGCGATATCAGGCGCATCGGGCTCGAGGTCATCGTCTACGAGAACAACGACCGTTACTGCGCCAAGGAGCTCGTCCTCCTTCCCCGCCAGATCTGCCCGGAGCACCGCCACCCGAGCGTCAGCGGCCGGATGGGCAAAAAAGAAACCTTCCGTTGCCGCTACGGAGAGGTCTATCTCTACGTCGCCGGCGAGCGCGCCCAGAAACCGATGGCCCGCGTGCCGCGGAAATACAAGTCCTATTTGACCGTCGGGCACGAGATCGTGCTCCGGCCCGGCGACCAGTACACGCTGCCGCCGAACTCCCTGCACTGGTTCCAGGCGGGCGACAAGGGAGCCGTCGTCTCGGAGTTCTCATCGACCAGCACGGACGCGAACGATCTCTTCTCCGACCCCCGGATCCGCCGGGTCGGGAATTAGGGGCCGGGACAGCCCGTGTCCTCAGTGATCGAGATCGGCGTCCCGGTCGAGGAGCTGGCCAAGCGCCGCGGGCGCATCGAAAAGACCCGGCGCTTCGAGCGGCCCGACCGCATCGCCGTCGTGCCTTCCGTCGCCACCCGCTTTCTCGTCCCCCAGGTCGGGGTGCGCTTCTGCGATTATTATGGCGACCCCGAGACCATGCTCCGAACGCAGATCCTGGCCCAGAAGTGGCTTCTCGAGAACGTCCGGACGGACGCCTATGCGATCACCGGGCCCTGGGTCGGAGCTTGGACCGACTTCCAGAACTCGTTCGAAGCGGGCAGCCTCGGCGTCGACATCGTCTTCCCCGACGACGACATCCCCTGGATCGGCCGCGGCTGGGTGGCCGGCGAGGCCGACCTCCGGCGCCTCGAGGCCATGGACTTCGTCCACTCCGGGATCAACGCCAGACAGATCACCTATCGCCGCGCGATGAGGGACGTGGCCTCGAAATACCCCGTCAAGTTCCTGGGCGGACCGGTCTTCACCCCCGGCGAGAACCCGGCCCTGACCCACACCTCCGACGGCCCGTTCGGCGTCGCGGGCGACCTCATGGGCAAGATGGAGATCTTTCTCGCGGTTAAGGAGCGTCCGGATTTCGTCCGGGAGCTCCTCCGCATCGTCACCGACAAGCTCATCGAGTACCTCGACTTCTGCTGGGCCGAGGAAGGCCTGCCCTCGCCCAAGGACTTCGCCTGGACGGACGATCTGGCCGTCTCGCTTTCGGCGGCGACCTACCGCGAGGTCGTGCTGCCGTCGGAGCGGCGGCTGCGCTTCCACTTCGACGGGCGGGCCAGCCTCCACATGTGCGGAAAGACCGACCACATGCTCGAGATCTTCCGCGACGACCTGGCCATCCATGAGCTCCAGGGATTCGGCTACGAGGTCAACCTCGATCGGATCGGCGAGGTCCTGGGGGGCCGGGTCGTCCTGATCGGCAACGTCAACCCGATGCTCATCCACGCCGGGACGCCGGACGAAGTGCGCGCCGCGACCCGCCGCGTCATCGAAAAGCTCGGGCCGCGCGGCGGGCTCATCATCCAGGACGGCAACAACATCCCTCCGGGATCGCCGCTCGCCAACATCAACGCCATGATGGAGGCGGCCGAAATGTGGGGCCGGGCGTGAGCGCGCGGGACTTCCTGACCCGGCTCTGGGCGCTCGAGAACGACGACCGTCCGGGGTGTCTCGTCGGATACGTCGGCCCGCGGGTCAAGGGCGGCGCGCCCATCCGCAGCGCCCTCTTCTCGACCGAAGGGAAAGACACGGTCAAGGCCCGGCTTCTCGATCCCATCAAATTTCTCGAGGCGCAGCTCGAAGAGATCGAGGGTCAATCGAAGCTCCGCGGCGACCTCGTCCCGGCGTTGTGCCCGACTCTCGGGGTCATCGCCATTCCCTCGGCCTTCGGCAGCGAGGTCGTCTGGTGGGAGAACGACTTCCCGGCGGTGCGACCTCTCATCGGGGACCGCCCGGACAAGGTCCGCGATCTGGCGCGGCCGCGGGTGACCGATGGCGAGCTCGGCCGCATCCTCGATTACACGCGCGTCTTCCTGGAGCGGACGGGCGGGAAAATGCCCATCCGGCTCGGCGATATCCAGGGACCCCTCGACAACGCCGCGCTCATCTTCGGCCACACGGCCTTCCTCGAGGCCCTGATCACCGCGCCGCAAGAGGTCCACCGGCTGCTCGACATGGTCACCGACCTCATGATCGAATTCGCCGCGGCCCAGCGGGGCCTCGTCCGCGCCGCCGGGGCCGAATTCGTCCCGAGCTCCTTCCAACCGTGGCTGCCGGACGGGCAGGGCCTCTCGGTCGCCAACGACGTGGCCGTGATGCTTTCGCCGGCGCTTCACGACGAGTTCGGCGTCCCCTATCTCAACCGGCTTTCGGAGGCGTTCGGCGGCCTTTACGTCCACTCCTGCGGCGACTGGACGCATCTTTTCTCCAGCCTGGAGAAGGTCCGCGGCCTGAAGGGCCTGGAGTTCGGGGCGAGCGAAGCTCCCTACGCCAAGGTCCTGGCCCGCTTCGGCGGGCGCATGGTCCTCGCCTGCCGCATCGGGCTCAACCGCGACATCTGTTTCAGCGGCATGGCCGATTTCGTCAGGAAGGTGATCGGCGCGGCGCCGGCCCCCCGCGGTCTCTTCCTGCATATCGACATCACCAACGGCCTCCTCGGCGAGGACTGGCCGGAAACGGACCTCGACGAGATCTACGCGCTCCTCGACGCGGGAAACCCCGACTGGCCCGGACCGGCCGCACAGAAGAAAGGCCCATGAGCGGCCCGACAACGGATCTCGAAGCCGTCGCCTCGGTCGCCGGCTGGAAGATCGACGGGCCCGATCTCGAGCTGCGGCTTCGGACGAGCAAAGGGAAGGCGGCCCGGCTCCTCGCCCGGGCGGTTTCGCCAGAAACCTGGAAGATCACGTTCGCTCCTTTCGGCTCGCCCGCGCCCCGGCCGACGCCCATGGTCCTGCCTATCGTGTCACGGCCGGTGCGCCTCAGGGCGAAGCGGGGCGGAGACCGTCTTCTCGTCACCGGGCCCGAGCTCGCCCTCGAAGTGCGCTTCAAACCGTTCAGCTGGAGATTCGTCGACCGGGACGGGCACGCCCTCCTCTCTGATAATCCCGGCGACGTTGATGGATTGGGGCGGCCGTCCGTCCCGCCGCTCGGGTTTGCCACGGCTCCAAGCGGTCGCAGGTCGGTCAGGGCCTCTTTCCATCTCCTCCCCGGCGAGCGGATCTACGGCCTCGGCGAAAAGTTCACCCGGCTCGACAAGGCCGGGCAAAAGATCGTCACCTGGACGCTCGATGCTCTTGGCTCGACGAGCGAACGCTCGCACAAGAACGTGCCTTTCCTTTGGAGCAGCCGCGGCTTCGGACTCTTCGTCGATTCGAGCGCCCGGATCGCCTGGGACCTGGGAGCGACGTCCCTCCAGTCATGGACGTTCGAGACGGAAACGCCGGCCCTCGAGATGTATGTCTTTCACGGCCCGCGGCCGGAGAAGATCCTGGCCGCCTACACCGCGCTCACGGGACGGGCCCCGGCCGTGCCCGCGTGGTCTTTCGGACTGTGGCTGTCGTCGGGTGGAGCTTATCGGGATCAGGCCTCGATCGAAGCCCTGCTCGAGGGCATCGAGCGTCATCGCCTGCCCGCCGATGTCATCCATATCGATCCCTGGTGGATGCGCTGGCGGAAGTACTGCGATTTCGAATGGGATCGGCGCGCCTTCCCGGACCCGGAGGGACTCGTCCGGCGCATCCACGGTCTCGGTCTCAAGCTCTGTCTCTGGGAACATCCCTACGTCTCAGTCGAGAGCGGGCTCTTTGAATCCGGGAAAGACAGGTGCTATTTCGCCCTGAGGCCGGACGGCAAGGTCTATGTCATTGACTATGGATTATCGCTCGCGCCTCGTCCCGACGGCCGGGTCCGGCTGGCCGGGAAGGCCGAGACCTGGAACGCTCCGGTGGCCATCGTCGATCTGACGCGTCCCGATGCCCGGGCCTGGTTCAAGGACCTTCACCGTCCGCTCCTCCGCGCGGGGGTCGACGTTTTCAAGACGGACTTCGGCGAAGACATCCCCGAAGACGCCCGCTTTCACGACGGACGGACCGGTGCGGAGATCCATAACCTCTATCCCCTTCTCTATAACGCCGCGGTCTTCGAGGTCACGGCCGAGGAGAAGGGACGAGGCCTCGTCTGGAGCCGGTCCGGGACTGCGGGCAGTCAGCGATTCCCGGTCTGCTGGTCGGGCGACCCGGCTTCCGACTGGGACAGCCTGGCCGCGACGATCCGCGGCGGGCTCTCGGCCGGCATGTCCGGCCTCGCGCTATGGAGCCACGACATCGGCGGCTACCGGGGGACCCCCGACCCTGAACTCTATGTCCGCTGGGCCCAGTTCGGGCTTTTCTCGTCCCACAGCCGCATGCACGGCGATTCGCCGCGCGAGCCATGGCTGTTCGGGGACGAGGCTCTGGCCATCGTCAGGAGATTCGCCGGATTGAGATACCGGCTCTTCCCCTACATCCGGAGCGCGGCGCTCGAAGCGCGCGAATCGGGCCTGCCGGTGCTGCGCGCCCTGCCACTGGCTTTTCCGGACGATCCGAACGCCGCGGCTTGGGAACACGAATACCTGTTCGGACCATCGCTGCTGGTGGCACCGGTCATCCGCAAGGTCGAAGAACTCAAGCAGGGAAGCGGCCGCCGCGCCGGGACGCCGCGCATGTCCGTCTACCTCCCCCGGGGCGAATGGGTCGACTTCTGGACGGGCAGGGTCCATCGGGGTCCGGCGGTCATCGGGGCTTCGGCCCGACTGGATATCATGCCGTTGTTCGTCCAGAGAGGCGCCGTCATTCCCATGATGAAAGGGGCCCGACGGATCCCGGAGGGACGCATCGACCCGCTCGAGGCCGTGCTCTACCCGGCTCCTTCCGGTCCGTCCTGGTCGACCCTTTTCGAGGAGGAGGGACGGACGATCTTCCGTCTCGAACAAGTCGAGGGTCGTTGCCTCTTCGATTGGACCGGGCCGGTCCGGAGAACCTATCTCGTCCGGATGGGCCGCGGCTTGAAGGCCGGGCCGGGGTCACCGCTCCTTTTGCGCCTTCGCTGAGACGACAGCCGGCGGAGCCGGGAGCCAATGCCCCCCTTGATAGTAAAGAAGGTCCGCGGCCAGGATTTTTCGATAGAACTCATCGGGCTCAAAAGCTAGTCTGCCCTCGAGGCTGAGCTTCTCGCGGAGGCCCTTGAAGGTATTGCTCAGGGTGATGCCCCGGCAGACGAGAGAACGGTCGAGGTCGTAAAAGATCTGTGTTTCCGTGGTCACGGCGGTGATGCCGTCGCCATCGCCGTGAATCCAAAAGTAATTGACGGGATCAGCGAAGCGGCTCATGGCCCGAAAAACGTCGCTTTTGGGGAAAAGAATGTAGGTGGACTGTCCGCCTTCACCGAAGCCGGCGAAACGGTACGCCTCGTCTTTCTGGGGAGAGGACCCGCGCAACTGTCCGGGCTTGAAGACGGCCAAGCAGCCCCGGAGGTACTCGTTGTTGACTCCTGACAGAACGAGCTCCTTTTGCCCGTCACCATCGATGTCGCCGGCTGAGCCATCCATGATGTAGCCGGCGTTCCAATATTCGCCCTCGGTGTTGCCGGCAGGATCCAGCAGGACGGCCTGGCAGGGCCAATCCGGCTTGTGGAAGGAGAGGACGAGGATCTCGAG
Organism: Candidatus Aminicenantota bacterium; assembly: GCA_017883305.1. GTDB lineage: Bacteria > Acidobacteriota > Aminicenantia > Aminicenantales > Saccharicenantaceae > RBG-16-66-30. The sequence continues at coordinate 12,306 of JADGNU010000004.1, forward strand.
CGTGCCGTCGCCGTCGTAGTCATCGACGTTGAAGCCGAAAACCCGGTACTCCCTGCGGAACGACTGCCCGCCGAAGGCGAGCTCTCGCCCGGTCTTGAAATGCCAGCGTTCGTTTCCGCGGTCATCGAGGCAGAAGAGCGTGTCCATCCGGGTCTCGGACGTCGTCTGGGTGGAGAAGAGAACCTCCCGACGGGAATCTCCGTCGATGTCGCGGATCACGATGAATGGCCAGATCGGCACATAGTCGGTTCCGCGTTTCTTCTCCTGGAAGTGATCGCGGTACGTGCTCTCCGTTTCGAGTTGGGCCAACTTGGTATCGAAGTGCCCGAGCTCCCGGCCCCGCCCATCGACGATGACGAGCTCGGAGCCGCGGATGTGGAAATCCGACGGGCCGGTCGGCCTTAAAAAGAGAAAATAGGCCGCGGCGGCGATGATACCTAGGGCGAAGACCAGGGGCACCGGCCGGGACAGGAACCGCAGGATCCCCTTCCGTTCGGGCCGGGCGGGCTCGACGGCCGACCGCTGAGCCAACCAATCGTCGATCTGGTCTTTGTAGGCGAAAACCTTGGCCTTGGAATCGCGTTCCAGACGGTGGATCGGGAGTCCATAACGCTGCTCCCAGCGGACGCAGGTCCGGACATCCCGGTCGAGATAGGCAGCGATCTCCTTCCAGGAGGTCAGGATGTTCTCTTTCTTGCCGTTCGAATTCACGTCAGTAGCCTGCTGCCGGTAAGTCTCTTATAAAAGAGCGGATTATAAGAACAAACGGACTTCGGGTCAAGCGCACCGGGGGGCGAGGCTTCGGGGGGAGACCGTCATTCGGCCGCGGCCTCGGCCATGGCCGCGACGTTGCGCGGCGGAACGTCGGGCAGGATGGCCTCGTGGCTGGGGCTGACGATCAGATGGGGCCCGAGGACGGCCTTGACCCGCCGCACCTCGGCCTTGACCTCGTCGGGCGTGCCGAGGGGAAGGACGCGCTGGGTGTCGACCCCGCCGAGGAAGGCGATCTTTCCCCCAAAATCCCGGGCCAGCGTCTCGGCGTCCATGTGCGCGGCCTTGGCCTGGAGCGGGTGGAGGCAGTTGACGCCCGAGGCGATGAGCTTGGGGATGACCCGGTGGATCGAGCCGCAGGAATGGAGGACGACCTGGTAGCCGCGCCGGTGGGCCTGGGCGGTGAGCTTCTGGAACCAGGGCAGGATGAAGCGGTCGAAGAGCGCCGGGCTGATCATCAGGTCGAGCTGGGTGCCGAAGTCGTTGCCGAAGAAGAGGGCGTCGATGCGGTCCCCGGCGGCGTCGAAGAAGCGCTCGTTGGCCTGGTAATAAAAGCCGCAGACCCGGTCCGTGGCCGCTTCGATGACCTCGGGATTGGTCCGCATCTTGATGAAGTAGGCCTCCATGCCGAAGAAATCCATGAGGTCGTGGAAGAACGGCGTCCAGAAGCCGGAGGCGCGGTAGTGGGGGCCGGCCGCGTCGAGGGCCCGGATTGTCTCGGAAAAATCGAGGATGGCCGGGTCGGGCCAATCGAAGCGGTCGAGCTCGGCCGGCTTCTCGACCTCGGCCAGCGGGCCGGCCTGGCCGTGACTCGCCTTGCCCGCCTCCCAGTTCCAGTTGAAGATCCCCTTCGAGGCTTTGGTCGGGAAGGTCGTCTCGGCGAAGCTCGGCGAGATCCAACGGTAATCGTCGCCGAGCTTTCGGCGGAACTCCTCCTCGGTCGTCGTGCCGAAGTAACGGTGCAGGCCCGGCCAGCTGTCGGCGTGGGGGTTGCCGAGCCAGAGCCCGCAGCGCGGGGCCGCTTTGAGGCCGACGATGGCCTTGACGATTGCGCGGCTGGTCATATCACTTCCGGCACTGGTCGATAAGCGATTGGACATCGCGTTTCTCCTCGGGGGTGATGGCGTCGCCCTTGAGAACGAGATATTTCCGGAAAAGGTCCAAGGCCCGCGCCTTGTCCCCCGTCTCGAGCAGGGCCAGGCCGAGATTGTAGACGGGAAGGTCGTAGCTCGGATCGAGCGCCACGGCCTTCTCCCAGCTGGCGATCGCCTTGGCCGTGTCCCCGACGAGCTTCCAAGCCCCGCCGAGACCGTTGTGGACCGAGGCGAGCGACGGGTCCGTGGCCAGAGCCGTTTCGAAAAAGGGGAAGGACCTCTTGACGAAGTCGGCCTTCCGCGTCTTCAGTCCCCAAGCGACACAGAAGTTACCGTAGTTGCCGTTGATGATGGCGTCGCCGGGGGCGAGGCTGAGGGCCTTGCGAAAATCCTCGTCGGCCTTCTCGAACTCGCCCGTCTTCCAGTAAGCTTCGGCGAGAGATCCCCAGACTTTCGGATCCAGGTCGAAGAGGGCGACGGCGCGGCCGAGGACGTCGATGCCGCGCCCGAAGTCGCTGTATTCGATCAGGGCGACGCCGTAAGCGGAGACCAGGGTGAAGTCTCCCGGGTTAGCGAGGGTCCCCTGTTCGAGCGCCCGGAGGTGGGCGTCCTTTCGACCTCGTGAATACTGGAGCTCGGCCAGTTGGGCATAGGCCCGGGTGAGATCGGGACGGGACTGGATGAGGTCGTCGAGGAGCCGGACGCTCTCGTCGGGCTTGCCGTCCCTCGCGAGCTGGGCCGCTTGGACGAGCTTCTGCTCGGACGGGAGGAGCGTCTTGAGGTCGTCGGCGATGCCAAAGGACTTCTTGGCCGGCGCGGGAGGCGCGGAGGCGTAGCCGAGGCTCCGCAAGCGCTCGGCGGTCTCGCGGTCGGTCAGCCGGGCGGCGCGGCCGCCGGACAGCGCGGTCTCGATCCCCATCGTCTTTTCGAGGATCTTTCTGTAGGGGGCAAGGTCGGTCGTCGCAGCCAGGTTCCTCGATTCGTTGAAGTCGGCCGTGAGATCGTAGAGTTCCGGGATCGGGGAATCCATGAATTTCATGGAACCGGAGATCACTCCCCGCAGAGGCGCGGCGCCCCGGTGATAATAGGCTTCGAGCGCTTCGAAATAGACGGGCTGGGCTTTTCGCGGCCGGCCTTCGAGAAGCGGGCGGAAGGAACGGCCGGGCACATCGGCGGGTTTTGGGAGCCCGAGCAGGTCGCAGACCGTCGGGAAGATGTCCTCGTGGCTGACGGGATCCTCGACACGAGCGGCTTTGAGTCCGGGAACGGAGACGACGAGCGGCACCGAGAGCGTCGAGTTGTAGGCGAAGTAGCTGTGGGTCATCTCGCCGTGTTCGCCAAGCGATTCGCCGTGGTCGGCGGTCAGCACGACGAGCGTCCGGCCCGACTCGCCGCGGGCGTCGATGGCGCGGAAGAGCCTGCCCAGGTTTTCGTCGACGTAGGCGACCTCGCCGGAATAGGGGTCGGCGGCAAAGCGGGAGGCGTAGGGCTCCGGCGGCGCGTAGGGCGCATGCGGGTCGAAGAGGTGGACCCAGAGGAACCAGCGGCCATTCTGGGCGGCCAGCCAGTCCGTGGCCGCGGCGATCGTCTTTTCGGCCGGCCTCTCGGGGAAGTCAAGCGCGGCCGCGGCCCGGGCGGGATACTTGTCGTCGTAAACGTCGAATCCCTCGTTCAGGCCGAAGCGGGCGTCGAGGGGAAAGGCGCTGACGAACGCGCCGGTGGCGTAGCCTGCGGCCTTGAGGGTCCTGGGCAGGCTGGGCACGCCGCGCGGCACGACGCGCATGCCGTTGTCGTCGGCGCCGTGGGCGAGCGGGGTCGAGCCGAGCAGGATGCTCGCGTGGGAAGGCAGCGTCAGCGGCGCGTGGGCGAAGGCCCGCTCGAAGACGACGCCGCGCGCGGCCAGGCCGTCGATCTGCGGGGTCTGGAGGTACTTCGGGCTGTAGCAGCTGAGCCGGTCCGGGCGCAGGGTATCGATCGTCACGAGAAGGACATTGAGATCCTTGGGCTGGGCGGAGGGTTTGCAGGCGGAGGCGAGGGTGGCCGCGGCAAGGACGAGGATGGCTAGAGGCCGCGAAATCGTGGTCATGGCGCACTCAAACCTCACCAATTATTAGAGGAATCGGGAAGCCCGGTCAAGTGCCACCCCCTTTTCAAATCCGGGAATTTCAGTAAGATGGGCCCAAGAAAGAAGGACACATGAGAAAACACCCCAAAGGATCGGCGCTGCTCCTGGCCGGCTTGGCACTTGCGCTCTTCACGATCGGGACGATGTCCCGGGCGGAAGGCCCGACGATGGCAAGACCCACGTACCTTTATAGGACCACGTTTGTGCGGGCGGCGCCGGGGAAGCTTCTGGACCTCATCGCGCTTTACAAGGGGCGGATGGCGGTCATCGAAGCCGCGGGCGACCCGGCTCCCTTGTGGTGGCGCCATACGCAAGGCGACCAATGGGACCTTATGCTCATCACGCCGATGGGCAGCTACGTCGAGTACCACGCAAAGGGGCGGGTGGCCCGGCGAGATAAGGCCGCCGCGGCATCGGGTCTTTCCTGGGGAGATTTCGCCGGCAAGCTCGACCAGTGCTCATCCTGGAAGGAAGATCTGTTCGTTTTCGGGCCGTCGCTCGACATCGTGAAGAAGGCCTTCGAAGGGACGGGATATTACCACATCGAGATCTTCGTCTCGCTTCCGGGGAAGCAGGAGGAGCTCTACAAAGAGCGGGAGATGGAGAACGTCTACGCGGTCGAATCGGGACGGCCCTACAATATGATCTTTGTCCGCGACCAGGGCGCCTCGTGGGACCTGTTCACGCTCGGCTGCTACCGCGACCTCCAGCACTGGGCGGGGTCGAGCGGCCAGACCAAAGAGCAGCGGGAAGCGGCGGCCCGGAAAGCGGGGTTCAAGAGCGCCGACGACATCGGGCCCTATATGAGGACGCTCATCGACTGGCACCGCGATACGATGGGCGTGGCGATCAAGTAAAGGGTCAGTCCTCTTCAATGATGCGGACAGCCCGCCAAGAGCCGTCTTTTTCGATGCGCAGGGTCTTGATCTCGAACGGGGCCAAGGTGAGGGACAGAGGGACCTCCGTGCCGCGTCCCCTCTCTTGGCTGGCGGGAAGCGAAACCTCGAGCTCCCCTTTCGTTCTTTTCCCCACCGCTTCCTGGAGCCTGACGATGAGCGCTGATCCGTCCCACGAGCGCTTGCAGGCAAGGAGTCGGATGGAGGAGGGTTTAAGGGCCAGAAGCGTTTCAGCCTGACCGGTCCGCTTCGCGTCATAGGGTAGATGCGCGTACGCGGCGGGAGGGGCGGCAAGATGGTCGGCCAGGCCCGGCATCATCGACTTGATCGGAGCGGGGGCGCCGGCCGCGACGAGCAACCGGAACTCGTGAACGCCGATGTCGGCGAATTTCCAGGACAGGGGGCATGCCCCGGAGGCACGCAGGCCCGGACCGAACGGACGCGAACGCCCGGGCTTATCCAGGTCGAATCCCCGCTCGTGGCAATAGGCGGAGCTCCGGAGCACGGACAGACGGAGCTCGCCGTCCTTGAAATCCAGGCCGTGTTGGCCGCTCGAAGCGATGCCGAACGCCGCCGTCTTTCCGGCGGACAGCCCTTCGACGACCAGCCAGCGGCCGTGGACGTGCTCCTCCCCGTCGTCAGGACGATGGATCGCCCCGCCGGGGACCTCCACGAGGAGCGTGGGCGATGTCAGGGACGTCGGGACTCCGAGCTTCAGCCGCCGCCGCTCCTCGTTCCAGGTGACGCGGAAACGGAACTCGAGGACGGGCCATGATGGGTACGTCACGACGTCCATGACGATCCGGCTCTTGCGGTAAGAGAAGATCGAGCGCGTGATCGTCCGGATAGGCCCCTGCTCGATGACGGAAGGCCGGCAAGACGGCTCGAAGCGCCCGACGATCCTCCGATAGCTCCCGCGGCCCGTCCCCCACGAATCGGCCGTGTCCTCGATGACGAGGGGCTCGAAGAGAGGGCCGGCGAGGGAACGGGCGAAGCCGTCTGGCTTGAGCGAGGCGACGAACCCGCTCTTCGGGTCGATGCGATGCCTGAGCGGAAAAACCGCAGGTCCCTTTCCTTCAGGGACTTCGAAGGCCTTGAGATAGTAGCGCGATACGCCCACCCCCGGCAGGTCGTCGACGAAACTGATCCTCCGGCGCCAGTTGTTGAACGGCAGGAGCGACTCGGGCTGCTCTTCTTGACACGCGACTTCGCGGCCGTCGGACCGGAAGAGCCGCATGCGCCACTTTCCTTTCCAGAACGGGCGGTGGTCGGCCATGCACTCGAATTCGACGGGGACGCGGCGGAGGGAGGGGTTGGCGTTGAAGACGGTGACAGGGAGCGATGGGCTGTTGCGGCTGCCGCGATTGAAGGAAGCGAGGGACCGCAGGGCGGCGGCGCGACTGATGTCCTCGGCCCGTCCATACAGACCCAGCGCGTCGCGCTCGGCAGGCTCGACGCAAGAGCCTGTCAGGACGTCGTGAAAATCATTGAATATGTGCACCTTCCAGGCCTCGGCGAGATCCGGGCCCGGGCCGGCCTCGGGGACGAGCCATGAGGCCGCAGCTGTCGCCGCCTCCGCTTGGACGAGGCGCCCCAGGCCTGCGACCGCTTGCCTCTTGAGGCGTGACAGAGAGGTATAGCATCCTGTAAAACAGCGGTTGAGATCACCCTCATGGACCGGGGCGACGGCGGCGGCCTCCTTGACCGCGTCGGAGAACCGGTCGGGCGTGCTGTGGACGATGCGGACGCGCGATTCATGGGCGGCAAAGGCCTCGATCGCTTCGAGGTCGCGGCGGGTCGCTCCGCCGCCGTGGTTGCCGAGGCCCCAAAAAACGGGCACGTCGCGACCGAGCTTCAGGGCAAGTTCGACTCCGGCATGGAGACGGTCCTCGATGTTGTCATGCTCGGTGTGATAGAGACCGACGGCGATGCGGTAGGCCGGGATGGTCGTACCGTCGACGCCTCGCCAGCGGTAGAGGTCGGCCGGAAGCGCAAGTTCGTCCGCCTGCGGCCGCATGTGGACATACATCTCATAACCGGCGAGGCGCAGGATCTGCGGCAGCCCGCCGCTGTGGCCGAAGGAATCGAAGTTGTAGGCGACGCGGGGCGCGGCGTCGAAGCGTTCGCGGAAATATCTCCGGCCCTCGGCGATCGTCCGGACCAGCGACTCCGTACACGGCAGATTGACGTCCGGCTGAATGAACCAGCCGCCCGAGATGGCCCAGCGCCCGGCCTTGACGAGCCGGCGGATGTCGTCGAAGAGGGCCGGGTCGAGCCTCTCGGCCCATTGATAAAGGACGGCCTCGTTGTGGCAGAAGATGAGCGAGGGATGCTCGTCGAGGATGTCGACGGCGTTCCGGAAGGTCGCCAGCGCCTCCGACGCGCCCTCGTCCCACCGCCACTGCCACACCGGATCGAGATGTGCGTTGCAGATCAGATGAACAGAAATGGGGGACACAATACCTATTCCCCAATTCTTCTGATTCATTTGGACTTCCACATCTGGCCATCATCTCGAGGGCGAGGCCTCGGCATTCGTTTACGCCCCTCCCGTTCCAGGAAATTGGGGAATAGGTATTGTGTCCCCCATTTAGATTTCATCTTTGCTGGGCAGGTTCTTGTACCACGTAAAGTATAGGACGACCGCGATCGCGGCCGCGGCGCCGGTCCAGATCCCCAGGTGCTTCCAGTTCCGCATGAACAGATAGAACGGCATGATGGCCAGGGAGAACTGGAAGGCGGCCGTGATGAATCCGTTGAGGATGTCGATCTTCGGCATCTTGTCCTTGGCCGGCACAAGCCCCCGCTTGACGCATTCCCTGCGGACCGGGCCCCAGAACCCGAACGGCCGGACCTTGGCATAGAACTTGACCAGGACCTCCATGTCCGCGGGTTTCGTCAGGGCCGCCATGACGATCGTCGTTGCGAGCCCGAGCCCCACATCGATGGCCAGCGAGGCCGAAGCGTGGAGGCCCTTGATAAAGATCAGGCGGAGCGAGATCAGGACGGCCGAGACGCCCATGCTCCAGACGAAGGCCTTGGCCCCGAAGCGCCAATAGTGCCACCTCAGGGTCGCCGGCACGAGGATGACCGTGACGACGACGAAGACCATCATCTCCCAGGCCGTGACGATGTTCGTGAAGGAGAGCGAGAAGACGAATCCGACGAGGACGGCCACGACCGAGGCGACCTGCCCCAGCCGGACGAGCTTCTTCTGGCTCAGATCCTTGGCAATATAGCGCTTGATGAAATCGTTGATGACAACGGAGCTCGTGACGTTGATCATGGCGCTGATCGTCGACATCAGGGCCGCCAGCAGCACGGCCATGAACAGCCCGCGCAGCCCGACCGGCATCTTCAGCAGGACCAGGGGCATGATCTTCTCGGCGTCGAACCCCGCCTGCGTCCCCAGATAAAAGATCCCCAGGACCATGAAAGAGACGCCGAGGACCCAGCGCAGGTTGTAGCCGACCGTCCACATCCCCGCGGCGAGCTGGGCGTCGCGCGGCGACTTCGTGGTCAAGAAGAACTGGAAGTCCCAGACGTTCGGCCCGGCCAGGATGCGGAAGATCATCCAAAAGAAGCCCGCCGCCATGAGCGGCCCGAACATTCCGAAATGCTGGTAAGCCGGCGGCGTCTCCGCCGCGAACCCCGACCACAGCGTCCATGTCGGCGCGAGCGAGAACCAGCCCGGGTCCTTATGGATGAAGGTCATCGCGGCCGGTTTGGCGAAGACCATGAAACCCATGATGACCGCGCCGACGCCGATGAGGATCGTTTGGAAGACATCCGTGAGGATGACGCCGAAGAACCCGCCCAAGGTCACATAGATCCCGACCACGGCCAGGACGATCAGCGTCGCCTCCCAGCGGGGCAGGGGCAGGAACTCCTCAACGAACTTGCCCGTGCCGACACTGATGAACATCAGGTTGCAGATCATCAGCACGAGCAGGAAGATGGCCGCCGCGAGCCGGGCGGCCTCGGCGTCCTTCCCCGACCCGAAGCGCGTCTCGTTCCACTCGGCGAAGGTCATGACCCCGGACCGGCGGATGTACTTGGCCTGAAAGGCCATGTAGAAGCAGATGATGAACCAGCCCCAGAAGATGTGCGTCGCCCACATCGACTTGAGCCCGACGTAGAAGATGAGCCCGATCATGGACATCGTCCCGCCGATGTCGATGTAGCTCGAGCAGCCCGAGAGACCGAGCATCCACCAGGGCACGTTGCGGTCGGCGAGATAGAACGAATCGAGCTTCTTCGTCGCCCGCTTGCGGACGACGACGCCGACCATGGCCACGGCGAAAAGGTAGACGGCGATGATGACCAGATCGATGGGGTGGAGGTTCATGCCCTCTTCTATACCACCGCCCGCGAACCACCGTCAATTCCCCCCTGTTTTTCCGCGCCGAATCGTGCTAAAATGTTTCTTCAAAAGGACGGAGAATTATGCCTCAGCCTAAAAATAAACCCATGCGGAGTCTCCTTTTCTGGATCTCGGCCGGGATCATCATCATCCTCGCCTGGAGCCTCCTCCAGTCCCCGGCGATGGCCAAGAAGGAGGTCACCTTCTCCCAGTTCATGACCGAGGTCGAGCAGGGCAAGGTCGAAGAGGTCACCATCCAGGAGAACGGGGTCCGCGGAAAGTTCACGGACGGCCAGACCTTCAAGACCATCCTCCCCGCGGGGTACACCGATCTCATCAAGATCCTCCGCGACAACAAGGTCAACATCGTCGTCAAGGACACCTCCCGGAGCCCGATCTTTACCATCCTCATGAGCTGGTTCCCCATCCTCCTGCTCATCCTCTTCTGGGTCTTCTTCATGCGCCAGATGCAGTCGGGCGGCAACAAGGCCATGGCCTTCGGCAAGAGCCGGGCCAAGCTCTTCTCCGCCCAGCAGAAGAAGGTGACGTTCAAGGACGTCGCCGGGGTCGAGGAGGCCGAATACGAACTCGGCGAGATCATCGAGTTCCTCAGGGAACCCCGCAAATTCACGCGCCTCGGGGGCCGCATCCCCAAGGGCGTCCTCCTCGTCGGCGCGCCCGGCACCGGCAAAACGCTCCTGGCCCGGGCCGTGGCCGGCGAGGCCGACGTGCCCTTCTTCTCCATCAGCGGCTCGGACTTCGTCGAGATGTTCGTCGGCGTCGGCGCCTCGCGCGTCCGCGACCTCTTCGACCAGGGCAAGAAGCACGCCCCGTGCCTGATCTTCATCGACGAGATCGACGCCGTGGGCCGCCAGCGCGGCGCCGGGCTCGGCGGCGGCCACGATGAACGCGAGCAGACGCTCAACCAGCTCCTCGTCGAGATGGACGGGTTCGACTCGAACGAGGGCATCATCCTTATCGCCGCAACCAACCGCCCCGACATCCTCGACAGCGCCCTTCTCCGGCCCGGGCGCTTCGACCGCCGCATCATCGTCAACATGCCCGACGTCAAGGGCCGCGAGGACATCCTCGGCGTCCACGTCCGCAAGGTCCCCCTGGCCGAAGACGTCAACCTCAAGGTCCTGGCCCGCTCGACGCCCGGCTTCAGCGGCGCCGACCTGGCCAACCTCGTCAACGAAGCGGCCCTGCTCGGCGCCCGCCAAGGCGAGGACAAGGTCACGATGAAGGACCTCGAATCGGCCAAGGACAAGGTCCTCATGGGCGTCGAGCGCAAGAGCATGATCATCAGCGACGAGGAGAAGAGGAACACGGCCTTCCATGAGGCCGGCCACGCCCTCACCGCCGCTCTCATTCCCGAAGCCGACCCCATCCACAAGGTCACGATCATCCCGCGGGGGCTGGCCCTGGGCCTGACCCAGCAACTGCCCCTCGACGACCGCTACACATACACCAAGGAATACCTCGAAGCGCAGCTCTCGGTGCTCATGGCCGGCCGCGTGGCCGAGATGATGTTCCTGAACAAGACGACGACGGGCGCGGCCAACGACTTCGAGAAATCGACCGAGATCGCCCGCAAGATGGTCTGCCAGTGGGGCATGTCGGACCTGGGGCCGCTGACCTTCGGCGAGCGCGACGACCTCATCTTCCTCGGACGCGACCTGGCCGTGAACAAGAACTTCAGCGAGAAGACCTCCGAGCGCATCGATGACGAGGTCAAGAAGATCGTCACGCGCAGCCTGCACCGCACCCAGGAGCTGCTCGAAGCCAACCGGGGCAAGCTCGTCAAGATCGCCGAAATGCTGCTCGAGAAGGAATCCCTGAGCTCCGACGAGATCAACGCCATCGCCGAGACCCAGAAGGTGGCCGCGGTCCAAGGAACGGCCTTTGCCCCGGCGGCCGGCACGCCTGAGGAGCCGCGCGGGCAAAGCTGAGACAGGACCGGGCGAGGACCATGAGAAGAGAAACGCGCGCCCTGGAGATCAGGGGGCGGCGTTTCGCTCTCGGCCCGCGCACCTGGCTCATGGGCGTCATCAACGTCACCCCCGATTCCTTTTCGGACGGCGGGACCTACTTCGACACCGCGAAAGCCGTCGACCGAGGCCTCGAACTCGTCTCCCAAGGCGCGGACATCATCGACGTCGGCGGGGAGAGCACGCGCCCCGGCTCCCGGCCCGTCCCCGAAGCCGAGGAGATCGGCCGGGTCGTCCCCGTCATCGGAGCCCTGCGCCGGAAGACGCAAGCGCTCCTCTCGGTCGACACGACCAAGGCCGCCGTAGCCCGGGCCGCCCTCGACGCCGGAGCCGACATCGTCAACGACACGAGCGCCTTCCGCTTCGACCCGGCCATGCCGGGGGTGGTGGCCCGCTCGGGGGCCGGCGTCGTCCTGATGCACATGCAGGGAACGCCTCTGACGATGCAGCAATCCCCCCGCTACGACGACCTCATCGGCGAAATCTGCGATTTCCTGGCCGAACGGATCCGCGTCGCCGAGGCCGCGGGCGTTCCCGGTGAGCGCATCATCGTCGACCCGGGCATCGGGTTCGGCAAGTCGTTCGACCACAACCTCGAGATCCTGCGCCGGCAGGAGCTCTTCCACGGGCTCGGCCGGCCTCTGCTCCTCGGCTTCTCGAGGAAGGCCTTCCTCGGGAAGATCCTCGGCCTGCCGCCGGACGAGAGGCTCGAAGGGACGATCGCCGCGGCGGTCCTGTCGGTCGAGCGCGGCGCCCACATCCTGAGGGTCCACGACGTCGGGCCCGTCGCCCGGGCCGTCCGCTCGGCCGAGGCCATCCTGGGAGCCGGCGAAGACAACATCGGCGCCGCCGCCGCGGACGCGGACGGGAAGGCCGGCCATGTTCGCTGAGGTCTGGACGATCGTCCGGGGGATCACGGTCCTCGACGTCCTCGACATCCTGCTCATCGCCTTCATGATCTATTACATCCTCCTGCTCATCCGCGACACCAAGGCCTATCAGGCCGCGGTGGGGCTGGCGCTCATCGGCGCCCTCTATCTGCTGACGGTCTGGGGCCGCCTCAGCGTCTCCAACCGCATCATCCGGTCCTTCGTCAACTATTTGATCATCGCCATCATCGTCCTATTCCAGGCGGAGATCCGGAGGTTCCTGACCGAGATCGGCTCGCGGACTTTCCGCAAGCCCTTCACCCTCCGCTCCTTCCAGGAAAAGATCGACGACCTCTTCCAGGCCATTGACTTCCTGTCCCAGAAAAAGATCGGGGCCCTGATCGCCATCGAGAAGGAGATCTCCCTCTCGGGCTACGCCGACCGCGGGGCCGAGGTCGACGCGGTCCTGTCCAAGAACCTCCTCGTCTCGATCTTCTTTCCCCATTCGCCACTCCATGACGGGGCGGTGATCATCAAGGGCGACAAGATCCTCGCGGCCGCCTGCCTTCTGCCGCTGCCGGCGTCCCACCGCCTGAAGAGCCCGTTCCAGACGCGGACCCGCCACCTCGCCGCCATCGGCCTTTCGGAGGAGACCGACGCCGCGGTCATCGTCGTCTCCGAGGAGACCGGGACCGTTTCGCTGGCCATCAAGGGCCAGCTCGAGCGCTTCGGCGACAAGGACGCGATGGAAAAACGCCTGCTCGGCTACCTGAGAGACCGATGAGACGCACGCTGGCCCGCTGGGTCACCCGGGATTGGAAGCTGAAGCTCGTCTCGCTCGGCCTGGCCCTCGGACTGTGGCTTCTGCTCGTCCCGTCCGAGAAGATGTCGTCCGAGAAATCGCTGACTATCCCGCTCGAGTCCCGCAACGTCCCCGCCGGTCTGGAGATCGTCGAGCGGCCGGCGCGGACGGTCGACGTCACCCTCCGGGCGCCCAAGCGCCTGCTCGGCGAGATCGGGCCATCGAATCTCGCGGCCAGCCTTGATCTCGAGCGGGCCACCGTCTTGCAGCAGGAGTACGCCCTCAACGCGTCGATGATCGCCGTGCCGCAGGGGGCCGAGGTGGTCAAGATCTCGCCCTCCCGGGTGACGATCAAACTGGAGAGGACGGCCGAGGCCTCGCTCGAGGTCCACGCCACGGTCCGCGGCAAGCCCGCCGCGGGCTTCCGCGTCGCCCGGATCGAGATCGAGCCGACCAAGGTCGTCGTCCAGGGGCCGGAAAGCCGGATCAAGGCCAGCGACGCCGCGGTGACGGCGCCGGTCGACGTCGCGGGCCTGTCCGACTCGACCATCTTCGACGCCGACATCATTCTCCCCCGGCCGGAGCTCCGGTTCGTCTCGCCTCAGACGAGCGCCCGGGTCGCGGTCACGATCGAAGCGGACAAGGCGGCGCCCGTGCCGCCGGCCAGGAAAAAAAAGAAGTCTTAACATCATGAAGAAAAATCTTTTCGGAACAGATGGCGTCCGGGCGGTCGCGGGACACTACCCCCTCGACCCCCCGACGATCTCCCGGCTCGGACAGGCCCTCGTCGGCCTGCTCGAATCGAAGGGGCTCGGGACGCGGCTGCTCATCGGCCGGGACACGCGGGAGTCGGGCCCGTGGATGGAGCGGGCGCTAGCGCGGGGCGTGCGCGTCGCCGGCGGCGAGGCCGTCTCGGCCGGGATCATCCCGACTTCGGCCGTTTCGTACCTGACGAAGACGCACGGCTTCTCGGCCGGCGCGGTCATCTCGGCCTCCCACAATCCGTTCGAGGACAACGGCATCAAGGTCTTCTCGCCGCTCGGCGTCAAGATCCCGGACGAATGGGAGCTCGAGATTGAATCGGCCGTGCTCGAAGGCCGGGGCCGGCTGCCCGGCCGCGAAGAGGACGTCGAGGTCGACGGCGCCCTGGCCGGCGATTATGTCGATTACGTCTCCGGCCGCGTCCGGCCGGCGGCCGGGGCGGCAGGGCTCAAGGTGGTCGTCGATTGCGCCAACGGAGCGAGCTCCCTCCTGGCCCCGCGGATCCTCAAGGCGCTCGGCTTCGAGGTCGAGACGATCAACGCCTCGCCCGACGGCCGGAACATCAACGCCGGCTGCGGCTCTCTCCATCCCGAGGGTCTGGCCGCGCGGGTGCGCGAGACGGGCGCGGCCATCGGCATCGCCTATGATGGGGACGCCGACCGCGCGCTCTGGGTGGACGGGGACGGACGCCTTCTCAGCGGCGACCACACGCTCTTCGTCCAGGCCCTGCACATGAAGGAGACGGGCCGCCTGCGGACGAACGAGGTCGTGGCGACGAGCATGAGCAACATGGGCCTCGAACGGGCCTTCGAGGAGCGCGGCATCAGCCTCGTCCGGGCCAAGGTCGGCGACAAGTACGTCCACGAGGAGATGGTCGCCCGCGGGGCGAACCTCGGCGGCGAGCAGTCCGGCCACACGATCTTCCTCGACGACCTGCCGACGGGCGACGGCCTCCTGACCTCGCTGCGGATGCTCGAGGTCATGGCCGAGCGGGGCGCGACGCTGGCCTCCCTCGTCCAGGGGATGACCGAGTTCCCCCAGACGCTCGTCAACGTCCGCGTCCGGAGGAAACCCGACTTCTCGGAGCTGCCGGAGGTCATGGCCGCGGTCGATGTCGTCCGCAGCCACGTCGGCCGGGACGGCCGCATCGACCTTCGCTACTCGGGGACAGAGCCGCTGGCCCGGATCATGGTCGAAGCCCGCGACCGGGCCACCGTCGAGTCGTGCGCGACGCTGGTCGCCGAGGCCGTCCGGCGGCGCATCGGGGAGAAATGACATGAGACTCGCCGTCAATATCGACCACTTCGCGACCCTGCGGCAGGCCCGCAAGGCCACGGAACCCGAGCCCGTGCTCGTCGCGCTGCTCGCCGAGCAGGCCGGCGCCCACGGCATCGTCTGCCATATCCGCGCCGACCGGCGGCACATCAAGGAGCGGGACCTGCGGCTCCTGCGGGACGCCGTCAAGACCAAGCTCAACGTGGAGATGGCCGCGACGAACGAGATGAAGAGAATCGCCCTCGAGATCCGGCCCGACGTCGTCTCTCTCGTGCCCGAGCGTCCGGAAGAGCTGACGACAGAAGGCGGACTGAAGGTCGCGGCGAACCGGAAGGGCCTGGGCCCGCACGTCAAGGCGCTGGGGAAAGCGGGCATCCGGACGAGTATCTTCATCGACACGAATCTCGAGGAGATCAAGGCGGCGCGGGAGATCGGCGTCGACCTCATCGAGATCAACACCGGCCAATACGCCGACCTCAGGGAAGGGCCCGCGCGGGAGAAGGCTCTCGAGGCCGTCCGGAGGGCGGCCGAATTCGGCCACAAGATCGGCCTCGAGGTCCACGGCGGCCACGGTCTCGACTATCGAAACGTCGGTCCGATCGTCGCCATCCCCGAGATCGCCGAGCTCAGCATCGGTTTCTCCATCGTCGCCCGGGCGGCCGTGGTCGGCATCGAACGGGCGGTGCTGGACATGCTCGCCTTGTTGGGGACATGATACTCTGTCCCCTATTTCGCCAAGATTTTTTGCCGTAACGCTTTCGCGGAATTGGGGACAGAGTATCGTGTCCCCGGTTTAACGAGGGGGACAACGATGGACATCCGCATCAACATCGAACGCCTGAAGCGTGACCTCGAGGAGCTCGGCCGCATCGGCCGGGACGATCACGGCGGGGTCAGCAGGCCCTCGTTCAGCGCGGCCGACTTGGAGGCCCGGGGCTGGCTCAAGAAAAAGATCGAAGAAGCCGGCCTCTGTTATCGCCAGGACGGCGCGGGCAACCAGTTCGGGCGCTTCGAGTGCGCCGGCAAGACGATCATGGCCGGCTCGCACATCGACACGGTCCCGAACGGCGGCATGTTCGACGGGGCGGCCGGGGTCCTGGCGGCGCTCGAGGCCGCCCGCCGGATCGTCGAAGAGAAAGCCCCCTTGACCAAGGCCCTCGAGATCGCGTCCTTCACGGACGAGGAGGGCAACCTCGTCGGGGACTTCCTAGGCAGCCGGGCCTTCATGGGGCTCGTCGACGAGAGCGCGGTCCGGAACGGCCGGACGTCTTTCGGTGTCCTGTTCAGCGACATTCTAAAAAGGACCGGGTTCACGGCGGAGGGCATCCTCGGCGCGCACAAGGACCGCCCCGAGCTCGAGGCCTATGTCGAGCTCCACATCGAACAGGGACCGGTCCTCGAGGACGAGGGAGTCTCGATCGGCATCGTCGAGCGGATCGCCGGCAAACATTACCGGCAATGCGCCTACGTCGGCGAATCGGGCCATTCCGGGACGACGCCGCTCGAGCTGCGCCACGACGCCTTCCTCGGGCTGGCCGATTTCGCGCTCCGGGCGACCCAGCTCGTGGCGACAAAATACTACGGCAGCGTGCTGACCGTCGGAAAGGCCGCCCTGCATCCCGGCTCTTTCAGCGTCATCCCCGGCCGGGCCGATTTCACCCTGGAGTTCCGCAGCTCGTCCCCCGAAGCGATGGCCGCGATCGAGAAGGACGTTTTCGCGCTCGCCGAGGACATCGCCGCGACCCGCGGCCTGACTTTCATATCCAAGCTCGTCGACCAGACGGCGCCGGTCACGGTCGCTCCTCGCATCGTGAGCCTCATCGCCGAGGAATGCCGGTCCCTCGGCTATCCGTCGATGAAGATGACGAGCGGGGCCGGGCACGATGCCCAGATCATCGCCGGCGCCTGCGATTCGGGCATGATCTTCATCCCGTCGCCCGACGGCATCAGCCATTCGCCGGCCGAGCGGGTCGATTGGGGAGATCTGGAGAAGGGCGCCAACGTGCTCCTGCGGACCCTCCTCCGCCTCGCCAAATAAGAAGGGGTCAAACCGACGCGATGCCAGTTAAAAACTGGCATCGCGTAGGTTTGACCCCCTCTTTTTTATCGCCTAATCCCGCAACCGTAAATGACGATCCTTTTATCCCCTATAAGCGGCCAACCGTTCTTCCAGTCGTATTCTTCGGTGCCGTCGGGCATCGGGTTGACCCGGATGACGCAGGCGCCGCGGACGCAGGCCCCGGCGTTGTGATCCATGCCGGGGACATAATCCCATCCGTCGCCAAAGACCTTTGATTTCTGCGACCTGTCGGGACGCCCCGGCCTCTGCGGATCGGCGGACAGGTCGCGCTGCGGCTTGATCAGTCGATAGGGGCCCTCCCCGGCGAGCCTGCCGGTGCCCTTTTCATAGGACGAAGGGTCGAGCGCCGTCCCGTTCCGTTCAAAGGCCAGCAGGAGCCAAGGCTCCGCGGGGATCGTCTTCCGGTCCGTGACTCCCGCCGGCAGGTCGGGGGGATATTTGACGAACGCTCTTTCCGTGCCCGCGAACGCGCCGGGCTCGGCATAAAAAATGCCGTGCGGGAAGGGCGCCTGGATGTCCTCGAGACTGTAGTCGATGCTGTAGCCGTCGGGCGCGAACACGGTGATGCCCGTGACGCCGGTCAGAGTGACCTTGGCCGCCGAGAGCACATCGATGACCCGGACGCCCTTGAAGAGGACATAGTCGTCCGTGGGTTCCTTGGTCGTGTTCATCAGCATGAACTGGCTGTGCACCGGGAGCCCGCGGATCTCCTCCCAACCGAGCGTGACCATGGCCGCCTGGGGCAGGCCCGGCCGGCTGGCCGGGTCGCCGGGGTTGCGGAGGCCGGCGATCTCGGCGCCGTTGCGGTGACCGTCGCCGTCGGAGTCCTGGCCGTCGATGGCCGCGAAGGCCTCGAACGTCCGTCCCGCATTCCTGTACGCCAGCCCGTAGGCATTGAGCGTGTCCGCCATGGACTTAGGAACTCCGCTCGCATATCTCGCGTTCGGGTAGACCAGCAGATGGCAGTAGCTGCAGGGGCTGTACTCCCGCTCCGTGTCCAGGCCTTTGATCCCGCCCCGATGGCAGGTCTGGCAGTCGTCGAGACGGGTCCCCGCCGCGGCCGGATACTGCCGGATGAAGCCCCTCATGTCGGCATCATTTTCGTGGCCGGCGTAAGCCCGGGACGCTGCCGTTTCCTGGACAGGGCCGGCCCTGAGGATCCAGCCAACGGAGACCAGGAGCAAGGCCGCGAAAACGAGGAGTCCGATCGGTCGGCAGGCGAGCGTCATACGTTCCCTCCTGAGAGGCGCATCTTAGTGGAACTTGGCCCGGTTAGCAAGATGGCTAGGGGTGTGGTAGAATTTGGGGGATATGAACATGCACAGATCGCCCTTCTCTCGCCGGCTGGCCCTGTTCGTGCCGGCCCTCTGCCTCGCCTCTGCCGCGGCTGCCGCGACGGTCCCGGCCATCCGCAGCGACAAGCTCTCCACGCCCGTTCTTCTCGACGGAAAGACCGACGATTGGACGGCCATTCCGAGGGTTTATGACGCCAAGTCCGGCGCGGAATTCGCCTTCCAGAACGACGCCCGGAACCTCTATATCCTCGTCGTCATGAAGAAGCCCGAGCCTGTCCAATCGATCGAGGCCACGGGCATGATCGTCCTCGGCCGCCCCGGCGGAAAACACAAACCGGCCAAGGGGGCCCTCTTCTTGAACCGGGAGATCAGCGCCGACGGCTACATCGTCTGGCGCGAGAGCCAAGGGGCCGTTCTCACCGACGCCGACAAGGCCGAGATCCGCAAACTCCCCCGCCACCCGATCTCCCTGGCCTTCGCCGTCGACGCGAAAGGCAGCTCCTATGGGCCGCTGCGCAAGCAGACCGACGTTTTCCCGCCCGATTCCTCCACGGGGCCGCAGGAGTCCCAGCCGGCCTTCGAATTCCGTATTCCTCTGGCCTCACCCGACCTCGTCCCGGGCGGCATCGGCGGCGTCCCCGGCGCCCCGATCCGCATCTCGTTCGAATGGGGCGGCACCGACCGGAGCAATCTCTCCACCGAGGCCGGCCGCGAAAGCCCCAACTCGAGGAGCGGCTATATGTCCGGAACGGGACGGACCTGGGGGCAGGAATACCTGGACAGCTTCGATTCACTGTCCCGTCCGAGGTTGGGCGACACCAAAAAATTCTCGTTCGCCGTCGACGTGACGCTGGCGGACGCGAAGTAGATGCCCCTGCGGATCGGCGCCGTCGCCATCGATTTTCCGGTCGGCCTCGGGGCCCTGGCCGGCTACAGCGACCTTCCCTACCGCCTGATCTGCCGCTCCCTCGGCGCGCCCTACTGCATCACCGAGGCCATGCTCGACCGCCAGGTCCTGCTCGAGGGCCGGCTCCGCAAGCGCCTCATCCGGCTCGACCCGGCTGACCATCCGGTCGCCGGCCAGATCATGGGCGTCGAGCCGGAGACGATGGCCGACGCCGCCCGATCGCTGGACCGCATGGGCTTCGACATCATCGATCTCAACTTCGCCTGCCCCGTCCGGAAAGTCGTCTCGCACAAGCGCGGCGGGGCGCTCATGAACGACCCGGAGCGCGCCCTGGCGACCGTACGCGCGGTCGTCGACGCCGTGCCCGGCCGCCCGGTGACGCTCAAACTGCGGCGCGCGTTCCGCGACGCCGACCGGACCCACGAGAGCTTCTGGACGATCGCCCGCGGCGCCTTCGAGGCCGGCGCGTCGGCCATCGCCGTCCACGCCCGGAGCGTCGAGCAGAAGTATACGGGACGGGCCGACTGGGGATTCCTGGCCGAGGTCAAACGGGCCTTTCCCGAACGCACGGTCCTCGGCTCTGGCGACGTCAGCAGCCCCGCAGAGGCCCTGCGCATGATGGCTGAGACGGGCGTCGACGGCGTCCTCGCCGCCCGCGGCGCCATCGGCAATCCCTGGTTCTTCGCCCAGGCCCGCGACCTCACCGCCGGGCGCCCTCCGCGCCAGCCCGGCCTCGACGAGCAGCGCGAGGTCATCACCCGCCATTATCGGCTCGCCTGTGAGGCCTATGACCCGCGGCGCGGACTCAAGATCCTGCGCCACTTCAGCCTGCAATACGCCAAGATGCACCCTCGACGGACCGACCTCCGCAACGCCCTGGTCAAGGTCCGGACCGAGGACGAGTGGCGGGCTGTCATCGACGCGTTTTATTCCTCCTGAGCGCTAACCGGTCCGCCTTTACAGGCCGCCCTCATTGTGTTATCACAGTCGATGCTCCGAGTCGGAGGCGCTAAAGCCGGCCACGGTCCCTCGCACCCGGCCAGGCCCTCCGACCGACAGGGAGGAGCGGGAAACGGCTCCTCCTTCCGTTGTTGAAAAGGAGACATATTGCGGCGCTTTCCCATGACGATCCATCCCCCTAGAGTAGTCACCGCGGCCATCGCCGTCTTGATTTTGGGCATTTCACTCCCAGCCGCGAACGAGGACACGCCCCCGAACATGGCGCCGGCCGGCGCCGGCCGGACGCTCATGCTGGCCACGACGACGAGCGTCGATGCCACAGGGCTTCTCGACGTCCTGGCCGACGCATTCAAGGCGGATAGCGGCATCACGCTCAAGTGGATCGCCGTCGGGACGGGCGCGGCCCTTAAGCAGGCCCGCGACGGCAACGCGGACGTCGTCATCGTCCACGCCCGCAAGCTCGAAGAACAGTTCCTTCGCGACGGCTTCGGGGTCAACCGCCGGGTCATCGCCAGGAATTATTTCATGATCGTCGGCCCGCCCGAAGACCCGGCCGGCGTCGCGAGCTGTCGGTCGGCGGCCGAGGCCCTCGGACGCATCCGCTCGAGCGGCGCCTCATTCGTCAGCCGGGGCGACAACTCCGGGACGCACACCCGCGAGCTCGAGCTCTGGGCCCTCGCCGGGGGCAAGCCCGAGGCCGCCTACCTCGAGACAGGCCAGGGCATGGCCGAGACCCTTCGCGTCGCGGCCGAACGGCGCGCCTACACGCTGACCGACACGGCCACATTTTACGGATTGCGCGGCCTGGCCGGCCTCAAGCCCGTCAGCGAGAACGCCCCCGAGTTCGAGAACATCTACGCCGTGATCGCCGTCGACCCGGCCCGGGTCCCGACGGCCCGCTACGGCGAGGCCATGTCTTTCATCGCCTTTCTGACCTCTCCGCGCGGCCAGAGGCTCATCGGGACGTTCCAAGGCCAGGCCGGCCGCCCCTTGTTCGAGCCGCTCGCGGCCGTCGCCGGGGTGGACCTCGCCAAATGATCGCCCGCGAACTGGCCTTCGCCGTCTGGGTCTCGCTCAAGACGAGCGGCCTGGCCGCCCTCATCGCCAGCGCCGTCGCCGTGCCGGCCGCGCTCTTTCTCTCCGGCCGCGACTTCCGCGGAAAGAAGATCGTCCTCCTCGTCAACCAGACCTGGATGGCCGCGCCGACGGTCGTCATCGGCCTCCTGTTCTATTCGCTCCTCAGCCGGAACGGCCCCCTGGGCGGGCTCGGACTTCTCTACACGCAGACGGCCATGACGGTCGGCCAGATCTTCCTCATCCTGCCTCTCGTCGTCGGCTTCTCCTACACGGCCCTCCGTCAGGTCGACCGGCGGGCCCGCCAGACCGCCCTCACTTTGGGCGCGAGCCGCCGCCAGGCGGGGTGGATCGTCCTGCGCGAAGCCCGCTTCCCTCTCCTTGTCGCTGTCCTCGCCGGGTTCGCCAGGGCCATCTCCGAGGTCGGCATCGCCATGATGCTCGGCGGCAACATCCGCGGCGCCACGCGGAACATCACGACCTCGATCGCCCTCGAAACGGCCAAGGGCGAATTCCGGAACGGCGTCGTACTCGGCGTTCTCCTCCTCGTCATCACGCTCGGCATCAACATCCTCGTCCAGACGGGACTCCGCGGCCGCGACGGAGAGTCCTGAGATGAGCGGTCTCGTCTACCGGCTTAAGGACATCGGCTATTCTTATCCTTATGCCCCGGCACGGTTCTCCCTCGATCTCGACTCGCTCGAGGTCCCGGACGGCGGGATCCTCGCCCTGGTCGGGCCGAACGGCGCCGGCAAAACGACGCTCCTGATGCTCCTCGCCTTTCTCCTCCGGCCGGCCCGCGGGCGGCTGGAATTTCTGGGCCGCGACCCGTGGGCGACGGACGATGCCGCGGTCCTGGCCCGGCGCGACGCGGTCCTGCTGACCCATCATCCCTACCTTTTCAAGGGGACGATCGGCGTCAATGTCGCCTTCGGCCTCAAGATCAGGAGGCTCCCTGAGGATGAGGCCGGGGCCCGTGTGAGGGACGCCCTGGCCCTCGTCGAGCTCGACGGCTGGGAGGGGAAGCCGGTCTCCGGGCTGAGTGCCGGGCAGGCCCAGCGCGCGGCCATCGCCCGGGCCCTGGCCCTCCGGCCCCGCGTGCTTCTCCTGGACGAGCCGACGGCCAACCTCGACGCGGCGCTCGGCTTGCGCATGGAGGCGGTGCTGCGCGAGGCCGTCCACGCTTGGGGAACGACCGTCGTCTTCTCGACCCACAACTTCTCCCAGGCCTCGCGTCTGGCCGACAGCATCCTCTATCTTTCGGACGGGCAGCGGGTCGAGTTCAGCCACGAGAATTGCTACAGCGGCACGGCCTCGACCGACGGCCGGACGAGCTGGATCGAGCCGAAGCCGGGCGTCAGGATCGTTTTCCCGGGAGAGACCAGGGGGCACGTCACGTGCGTCATCGATCCGGCGGAGATCCGCCTCGTAGCGGCCGACGGGGGCGGGCCCGTCCCGTCCGGGCCCAACGTTTTCCGCGGCCGGGTGAGCCGGATGGAAGCGATGGACCCCGACACGGCCCTCGTCCGGACGAGCGGCGATCTCGTCTTCCGGGCCACCCTCCCCCTCCGCGCGCTCGAGGCCGGAGGCATTTCCCTTTCCCGGGAGGTTCTGTTAACATTTGAGCCGGGCTCGGTCCGGGTCGTCGGCGAACGCCCGGCGGAGGCCCGAGAGCCCTCATGATCGAATACCTAGACGCCCGCGCCCTGGTCCTCGGCGCAGCGAAGGCGCTTTCGTCGGAATCCGTCCCGCTCGCCCGGGCGCTCGGCCGGACCCTGGCCCGCGACATCCGGGCCCGCGAGGACATCCCGCCTTTCACCAAATCGACCATGGACGGCTATGCGGTCCGGGCCGGCGATACCCGCCTATCCGGGACCGGAACTCCGCTCGAGGTCGAACTCGAGGTTTTGGCCGACCTGCCCGCCGGCCGGATCGCCCGAAAGGCCGTGGGCCCGGGCCAGGCTGTCCGCATCATGACCGGCGCCCCGCTTCCAGCCGGGGCTGACGCCGTCGTCATGGTCGAGCACACGGAATCGCACGAACGCACGGTCAGGATACGGCGCGGGGTCAGGCCGGGCGACAACATCGGCCTGGCCGGTGAGGACCTCAGGAGAGGCGAGATCGCGCTCGAGCGGGGGACGATCATTGGCCCGGCCGAGTCGGGCATGCTGGCCGCGGCCGGACTGGCCCGGGTGCCGGTGACGCGCCGGCCGAAACTCGCCGTCATCGCCACGGGAGACGAGATCGTCGAGCCGGGCAAACCGAAGCGGCCCGGCCAGATCCGGAATTCCAACGGGACGGCCCTCACGGCCATGGCCGTCGAGGCCGGCGCCGACGCCCGCTACCTCGGGATCGCCCGGGACCGGAACGCCTCGCTCGCCTCGAAGCTCGCCCGGGCCAGAGGCGCAGACGTCCTTGTCCTTTCGGGGGGAGTCTCCGTCGGCGATTATGACCTGGTCAAGGCCGGGCTCGAGGCGTCCGGGGTCAAGCCGGTCTTTTGGCAAGTGCGCATCAAGCCGGGGAAGCCGGTGTTCTTCGGCGTCCGCGGCCGGCAGCTGGTTTTCGGCCTGCCCGGGAATCCCACGAGCTCTCTGGTGACATTCCTCCTCTTCGTCCGACCTGCCCTCGATCGGCTGCTCGGACGCTCGGCGGCCGGGCCGGCGTCGATGACGGCGGTCCTCGACGAGGCGATCGTCCTCAAGCCGGGACGGACCCAATTTCTCCGGGGATGCTTCGTGAGCCGCGGGCCCGTGCTCAAGGTGGCGCCCTATGAAGACCAGAGGAGCGGCGTCCTCCGTTCCATGGTCCGGGGACGCGTCCTCATCGTCGTCCCGGCCGACGCCGCGCGGCTCGAAGCGGGTTGCGAGGTCGAGATCCTCCTCATGGACGGACTCTAGCCATGGCCAAGCTCAGCCACGTCGATCGCGAGGGAAAGGCCCGCATGGTGGACGTCGGGGCCAAGGCCGTGACCCGGCGCGAGGCGGCGGCCTCGGCGTTCGTCAAGCTCAGCCCGGAAACCATCGGCCTTATCCGGGCGAACGGCCTCGCCAAGGGCGACGTCCTGAACACGTCCCGATTGGCGGGCATCCAGGCGGCCAAGCGGGCCCATGAGCTCATCCCCCTGACTCACCCCATTCCGCTCGAGAACATCGCCGTCGATCTGGACGTCGAAAAGACGGGTGTCCGCGTCCGCTGCCGCGTGACGGCCGAGGCCAAGACCGGCGCCGAGATGGAGGCCCTGACGGGAGCGGCCATCGCCGCCCTGACGATCTACGATATGGTCAAGGCCGTGGAGCGGAGCGCGGAAGTCGTCCGCCTCCGCCTCGACTACAAGAGCGGTGGCAAGAGCGGGGTCTACCGGAGAAAGGCATGACCCGGAAGGCCGGCGGGTCCGGCACGATCGTCTCCGTCAACACCAGCGTCAAAAAGGGGCAGATCAAGCGCCCGGTCGCGTCCGTCGAGATCCGGGCCGGCCGGGGCATCGAGGGCGACGCCCACCAGGATTTCGGCCACCGGCAGGTCTCGCTCCTGGCCATCGAGGATATCGAAGAGCAGAAGGAGCGGACCGGCGGAGGGTCGGGCGTCGCGCTCGGCCCGGGCGCCTTCGCCGAGAACCTGACGACGCGGGGGATCGACCTCGGCGCGCTAGCCATCGACGACGAGCTCGTCGTCGCGGGCAGCGTCCGTCTGCGGGTCAGTCAGATCGGCAAAGAATGCCATACCAAGTGCGCCGTTTTTCATCTCACCGGCGATTGCATCATGCCGGCGCGCGGCATCTTCTGCGAAGTCCTCGCCGGAGGCACGGTCCGCCCCGGAGACAGCGTTGAAAAACAGTAAGGTCCTGCGCATCTCGGTCACGGACCGCTGCGACCTGCGCTGCATCTACTGCATGCCCGAGGCCGGCGTGCCGCTCGTCCCGATGGCGGACATGCTGAGCTACGAGGAGATCGCCATGGTCGCCCGCGGCGCCATGGCTGCGGGCGTCCGGCGGTTCCGTTTGACCGGCGGCGAGCCGCTGGCCCGGCGGGGCGTTGAGGCCCTGGTCCGCCTGCTGGCGGCGCTCGGACCCGACGACCTGGCCCTGACGACCAACGGCCTGCATCTAGCCGATTTCGCGGCGGACCTCAAGGCGGCCGGTCTCATGCGGGTGACCGTCAGCTTGGACACGCTTCGCCCCGACCGCTTTAAAGCCATAACACGGCGAACGGGCCTCGACCGCATCCCGGCCGGGATCGAGGCCGCCCGGACGGCCGGCCTCACACCGGTCAAGGTGAATATGGTCGTCATCCGCGGCGTCAACGACGACGAGGTCCTCGATTTCGTACGCTTCGCCGGGACGGAAGGCGTCGAGCTGCGCTTCATCGAGCTTATGCCGACGAGCGGGCTCACGGCCGAATGCAAGGAGCTCGGGGCCTGGCGGCCGGCGCTCTTCGTCAAGAGCGAAGAGGTGCGGGCCCGGATCGCCGAGGCGTTCGGGCCTCTGGAGCGGCTTCCGGAAAGCGACGGCGTCGCGGACATGTACCTCCTCGGCGGCCGGACGCGCCTCGGTTTCATCGCGCCCGTCTCCGAGCCGTTTTGCCAGGGATGCGGCCGGCTGCGGCTGGGCCCGGATGGCCGGCTGAGGATCTGTCTTTTCGACCGCGTCGGGATCGATCTGCGAAAGATGCTGCGCGAGGGCCAGGCGGGCCCGTCTGAGATCGGGGCCGTTATCACTTCGGCCTTCGAGGCCAAGACGACGTGGGAGCGGGGCGCGATCGAGAGCCTGTCGAGCGATATGTTCAGGATCGGAGGGTAATGATGAAGATCGGGATCCTCACGGTGAGCGATAAGGGGGCGCGGGGCGAGCGCGAAGACCGGAGCGGGCCGGCCATCCGCGAGATGATCGAGGCCGCGGGCGGCGAGGTCGTGCGGACAAAGATCGTCGCCGACGAGCGCGAGCAGATCCGATCGGTGCTCGTCGAATGGTCGGGCGAAGGTTTGGACCTCGTCCTGACGACCGGCGGAACGGGATTCAGCCCGCGCGACTGGACGCCCGAGGCGACGAAGAGCGTCATCGAGCGCGAGGCGCCGGGGCTCCCGGAGGCCATGAGAAGGGCCGGGGCGGAAAAGACGCCGACGGCCATGCTCAGCCGGGCCGTCGCCGGGATCCGGGGATCGACGCTTATCGTCAACCTCCCCGGGAGCGAGAAGGCCGTGCGCGAAAGCCTGGCGGTCCTCCTGCCCGTCCTGCCGCACGCCGTCGACGTCCTCAGGGGCACGGCGTCGGAGTGCGCCGGGCGCCGTCACGATTGAACCAGAAGGGTCGCGGATCGCGTCGGCGGCCGCGCGCCCCGTCCCCAGGTGATATTCTCCGCCGGTGGATATATAATAGATCGAGGTGCGGACCATGGCTGATTCGGCGAGACGCATTGTCTGTCTCTTCATGATCCTCGCCGCCTCAGGTCTGGCCGCCGCCCAGGAGATCCAGCACGAAACGAGGGCCATCGCCGTCGAGGTCCCGGTCCGGGTCTTCAAAGGGAACACTTTCGTCGATCGCCTGTCCATCTCCGACTTCGAGGTCTATGAGGACGGACGGCCGCAGACCCTCGACTCGGTCTATCTGGTCAAGAAGGCCTTCATCGAACGCCAGGAGGGGACGCAGCCGGTCCTGCCCGACACCGGACGTCATTTCTACCTGTTCTTTGAGCTGACAGAATACGATCCGAAGGTCAGGGAGGCCCTGGAATATTTCGTCCAGGAGGTCCTGGCGCCCGGGGACGAGCTCGTCGTCGTCACCCCGGTCAAGACCTACCGGATGAAGAGCGACATCCTCAAGGAGGCCCACCGGTCCCAGGTCCTCGAGAAGATCCTGGGCCTGCTGCGGCGGGACGTGCAGATCGGCAATGCGGAGTACGTCGATATCATGGACGACCTGAAAGGCCTGGCCATGGCCATGGCCGGGGCCATCGGCATGAGCAACTCCGACACGCAGCAACAGCTGCGTCAGACGATGGGCGACCCCTTCGCCTTCACGGATTCAGTTATCGAAGTCCAGAGGTCCGTCGAGGAGCAGCTGCAGAGCTATGCCGACAGCCTGAGCCGGCTGGAGAGCCTCCGCAGCGTCGATCAGGTCCGCGTCAATGCCCTGGCGGACTATCTCCGGAACCAGTCGGGGCAGAAGGAGATGTTCCTCTTCTACCAGCGCGAGTTCATCCCCAAGATCGACGACTCGGTCCTCAACGCCATCATGAGCACCTACAACCAGCGCCCCGACATCACCCAGGCGGCCATGAGCGTCTTCGAATTCTTCCGCCGTGACGAGACGCTGGACATCGAGACCGTCAGGCGGCTGTATGCGGACTCCGGGGCGGACATCCATTTCCTGTATCTGACCCGCCCCGCCCCCAAAATGCGCGGGCTGACCATGGAAGAGCGGTCGGAGGACATCTTCTCGCCGTTCCGGGAGATGAGCCTGGCCACGGGAGGATACACGGGCGCCACGGCCAACATCCAGGCGGCCATGAAGGCGGCCGTATCCGCTGCAGAGAACTACTACTTGCTCTACTTCACGCCAAAGAATTATCAGCCCGACGGGAAGTTCCGGGTCCTCGAGGTCCGGGTCAAGGGCGAGGGTTTCCGGACGAGCTACCGAAAGGGTTACATCGCCGACTGATCGCGGCGGGGATTAATCGTCGAGCGGGCCGGGTTTGAAGGTGCGGCCCTTTTTCTTCTCGGCCAGGTGACGCTTGTCGGCGAGCATCTTGTCCTTGGCCCGTTTGGAGCGCTTCCTCTTCTGGCGACGGATCTTGGCGATCCGCTGCTCCTCCTTGCTCTCCTTCCCGAGGACGGCCGCTTCGATCTTGTCGGTCAGGATGCGGCGAGCCAGGAACCTGTTCAGGGACTGGAAGCGCTCCTGCTGGCACTTGACCTCGGTGCCGGTGGGGAGGTGCTTGAGATAAACGCAAGTGGCGACCTTGTTGACGTTTTGGCCGCCGTGGCCGCCCGAGCGAATGAACTTCTCGACGATGTCCTCTTCTCGGATGCCGAGATTGGCCATCCTCTCCGCCAAGGCCCGTTCTTTCTCGGGGCTGACGCCGAATGTCGCCAT
>JADGNU010000023.1 GCA_017883305.1 Candidatus Aminicenantota bacterium
CTCGGCCTTCTCGGGAGACGTGGGGTCCCAGTGGGTGCTCGTGAGGAATTCGGAGATCTTGATCTCCCGGAAGGCGGGTATGGCCGTCGACAGGAGTGTCAGGAAGATGCCGAGGAGGACGAGGATGGCCAGGATGCCGCAGGTGAAGAAGAAGGCCTTGATCGCCGCTTCTTTAAGGTTCTTCCATTTCCTTTTTCGCATCGGCCGATCAAAGCCCTCTTCACCCGGTTAATCTATGCAAACCTCGTCGAGAGGTCAAATCATTTGAAGCTCTTGTCGTTCGCCGCTTTGTACTTGCCCTCGCCGATCGTGAAGAAGCCTTCGCGCTCGACGATGGCCTGCCCCTCGGGGCCGACGATCCAGGTCAGGAACTGGGCGACGTCGGCCTTGGGCTTGCCGTTCGTGGCCATGAAGAGGGGCCGGGAGATCGGGTAGGCGCCGGAATCGACGGCGGTCTTGTCGGTCGGCAGGTAACCGGTGCCGTTCGGCTCCTTGGAGATCCTGAGGACCTTGATGCCCTTGCGGATCTGGTTCTTCTCGTCGTAGAGGTAGCCGACGCCGACGTAGCCGACCGCGCCCTCGTCCTGGAGGACGCCCTCGATGATCTGGGCGTTGCCGTTCATCTCCTTCATGTCGGCCGAATAGTTCTTGTTGCCGAGGACGAACTCCTGCATGAAGACGTAGGTGCCGGAATTGGACTGGCGGCCGTAGAGGGAGACCGGCTTCTGATAGTCGCCGAGGGCCTTCCAGTTCTTGATGTCGCCGCGGTACAGGGCACCGACCTGTGCTATGGTCAGTTGTTCGATCGGGTTCTTGTCATTGACGATGATGCTCAGGCCGTCGACGGCCACGACAAAGAACTTGGGGGTGACGCCCTTCTCCCAGGCCTGGTCGATCTCCTTGGGCTTCCACTCCCGGGAGTGGTCGGCGATGTCGCAGGTTTGGTTGATCAGGCCGGTGATGCCCGTGCCAGAGCCGCCGCCGAGAACGGCGATGGCGGCGCCGGAGGTCTTCCCCATGTACTCCTCGGCCAGGATCTGGACGAGGTTGACCATGGTATCCGAGCCTTTGATCTGGATCATCTTCCGGGCCGGAGTGGCCAAGAGGAGGCTGCCCAGGAGGGCCAGGCTCAAGGCCGTGATGACAATGATTTTTTTCATCGTGTTTCTCCTTTTCTATTCTTAGAAGGACAGGAAGAAAGTCATGTTGAACACGACGTCGCTGTTCTTCGTGGCGTTGGCGTTGTAACGCGCGCCGTTCTTGTAGTTATAGAACCAGACATTGGGCTGGAGCCTCCAGCTGGCGTGATAGGGCGCCCAGTCGAACCCGGCGATGACCAGGTCCAGGTCCTGATCCCTGTCCAGGCTGTTGGGCTGATAGCTGTCGTAGCGCGCGAACAGGGAGAACTTGTCGGGCTTGACGGCGTAGCGGCCGAATGCGGACCAGCCCCCCCGGTTGAACCTTTCGCCGCCGGTCTGATTGAGGTCGGCCTTGAAGGTGAACCACTCGCCGCCGATCACCAAGTTTTTGACCATCTCGAAGAAGGCATCGACTTTATAGGTGGCTGCGGCCGGCTTGATCTCGGCGGGCAGGGAGGCGACTGGGAGTTTGTGCTCATAGTCATAGTATCCGACGACGGAGAACCCGGGCACGGGTGTGAACTGGGCTTGAAGCTCGACTTCCTTGTACTGGTCGGTCTCGAGGTGGGAGTAGCCGCCGCCGTTATAGATCCCCGCCGCGAGGCGGAAATATTTGGAGATGGAGTACTTCAGGGTCGCTCCGATGTCCGCGCTCGTGGCCGAGATAGACTGCTTGGTGATGTCCTGGTAGCCGTCGACGAGGGTCTTGGCGACGCTGCGCAGGCCCCACCGATCCTCAGCTGGCTTGAATGTCAGGGTCTCGATCATCCCGACGTTCAGGACCATCTTGGGGACGATGAAGTTCGTGTATTCGAGGTAGATATGCTTGACGAACGGACGCAGCTTGTCGTCCTTGCTCAGGGAAACGCCCGCGACCGGGTCGCCGGTCAGGGTGACCCCGGTGACGTTGGCCGTATTGTCGGCATCGATGCGGAACCGGAACTTGAGATTGTCGCTGATCTTGTTCTCGTAGGTGAAATAGGCCCGGCGGAATACGAACTGATTGTTGAGGTAAGCCGAGGTGTCCGACGCCGGCTTAAGGGTGACCGGACCGGCGTTCGTTAGGAAGTAGCGGTAGTCCAGATAGATAGTGGCCGAAAAGGTCTGCGGTGGCGGCGTGGTCGTCTGACCCATCAGGCTCATCAGGGTGACCATCGGCAGCATCATCAGGCCGAGAACGACGTCTCGGATGCTTCTGAGGGATCGGCGCATGAGCATGTCTCCTTGTTTTAGTGTTTTTCATCCACATGATAGGGAGACTAGGTTAAGGAACGATTAAGAACGGGACAATTTTGGGTTAACCCCAAGGGGAAGTCCCGGAAAGAAACGGTCCCCTATGGAGGGGCCTGATCTCGAACGCCGTGAGGCCTACTTGATCGACGTATTGATGACGCTGTAGAGGGCCGTCTCGGGGATGACCTGACCGGCGTTAGAGAGGATGAAATAGACCCTGAGGCCCTGGGGCGTCTGCACGACGGTGAAGTCCTCGGGAAAAGCAGATGAAAAATGCAAGCGGAGAGATCGGGGGAGAGAAAAAAATGGCTCCTCGGGCAGGACTCGAACCTGCAACCTAGTGGTTAACAGCCACCCGCTCTGCCGATTGAGCTACCGAGGAGCAGACCGGATTAATTTAGCAAAAAGAGCCTGAAAAGGCAACAACAGGGTGGTTTGAAAATCGATGGATAGTCGCTTGACGGTTCCCTAGAACCGGTAGCTGGCCTGCTTGGCCATCTTACGGTAGTCTTCGCCCGTCATCTCGACGACCTTGCACATCTCGTAGATGCGCGACCGCAGCCGGACGCCGATGCGGTCGATCAGGGTGTCGCCGCTCTTCTTGTAGAACGTGTCGCGCTTGTCTTCCTCTTCGTCGGTGTCGGGGTAGTTCGTCGTGAAAATGGTCAGCTTTTTGTGGTTATAGCGATGGTTGATGATGTAGAAGACCGTCTCCTCGACCCAGGCCGTGGTCCGCTTCGCCCCGAGCTCGTCGAGGACAAGGACCTCGGACGAGAAGACCGGAGTGAGCACGTCGGATTCGGACAGCGTCGAGTCGGGTGTGAACGTGCTCTGGATCTCCCGGATGAGGTCTCGGAAGTCGTAGAAGATGCAGGCGGCGTCCTTGGCCCGGATGAGCTCCCGGATGATGGCCACGGCCAGGTGGGTCTTCCCTACGCCGCAATCGCCGATGAAAAGGAGCCCGACCTCCTGGGCTGGGTAGTTCTTGATGAACTCCCGCGAGATCTTGAGGGCGTCCCGGTGGGAATCGTCATGGATCTCGAAATTGTCCAGAGTGCAGGTCTGGTAGCGCGGCGGGACGTTAGCCTGATCGACCAAGGAATGTTTCCAGCGGTCGCCGAAGCAGGCGCACCGATTCGCGATCTGGAAGCCGCCGGCGTCCTCGAGGAGCCAGCCCGTCCCCTGGCACTTGGCGCAGACCGTAGGTTCGCTCAATTCAAATAACCTCTGAGGTGCTGGAGCTTGTGGGACCGGCCGAGCTTCCTCATGGCCTTCTGCTCGATCTGGCGGATCCTTTCCCGGGTCAGCTTCAGCTGCTCGCCGATCTCCTGGAGGGTCCGCGGCCGGTCATCGTCCAGCCCGAACCGTAATTTTAGCACAAGTGCCTCTTTGTCATCCAGTTCCCCCAGGGTTTCCCGGATCTGCTGCTGGACCGAGGCCTTGATGATCTGGTATTCCACCGAGGGCGAGTGGGTGTCGCTGATCCGCTCCTCGACCTCGAGATCGTCTTCGTCGGCCCCCCTATCGCTCAGCGACAGGCTGCGCTCACCGAGGATCTCGAGGTCCTCGACATCGGTCTCCGACACCCCCAGGGCCTTGGCGATCTCTTCCCGGTTCGGGTCCCGCCCCAATTCCCCTTTGAGCTCGGCCGTCTTTTTTTTCATCAGCGAGATCTGGTCGGCCAGCTTTTGGGGGATGCGGGTGATGCGCGAATAGAGCGTCAGGGCGTGGATGATGGCCTGGCGGATCCACCACACGGCGTAGGAGATGAAGCGGACGCCCCGGGTAGGATCGAAGCGCTTGGCCGCCTCGATCAAACCGATATTGCCTTCGTCGATGAGGTCGAGCAGGCCCAGCCCCATGCCCCGGTATTTCTTGACATAGGACACGACGAACTTGAGGTTCGACTTGATGAGGGTCTGAAGGGCCTCCTTGTCACCCTTGCGGATCCTCTCGCCGAGCTTCTTCTCGTCCTCTTCGGTCAGGGCCGGGAACTTGGAGATCTCCTCCAGATAATGTTTGATGTTCCTGGAGTCGAAGAAGTCGCGGTACTCCATGCCTTACTCTTCACGGGCCTTGACTCGGACGACGCCGCCGGGGCGGACGCTGACCAGGGCCCGCTTCCGGGCCTCGAATTCCTCCTCCTTGCCTTGGAAGAACTCCCGCTGGACGTAGTCCAGGAACTCCGTCACCTCGCCCTCGATCCGCTCGATCTTGGCCCGCATGTTGAGGACGACCTCGACGCCGGCCAGGTTCACCCCGAGGTCGCGGATGAGGTTGAGGATGATCTCCAGCCGTTTGAGGTCGTCGGCCGAGTAGAGGCGGGTGTTGCCCTCGCTCCGGGAGGGCTTGAGCAGGCCTTCCCGCTCGTAGAGCCGGAGGGTCTGCGGGTGGATGCCGTACATCTCGGCCACGCTGGAAATATGATAGACCGGTTCGGCGCCTTTTGTCTGCGCCTTGCGCTCTTTTTTCATCTCAGTTCATCCCCACGGATTGCCTCGGGTTCGGCCCCGAGATCCGTTCGAGCTCCTTCATCATCTCCCGGATGCGCTCGTCGTCGAACGGCGGCGGGACGATGTAGACCTCGGCGTACTCGTCGCCGCAGCCCTTGCGGCCCGCGACCGGGGCGCCCTGTTCCTTGATGCGGAACTTCTGGCCCGATTTTGTCCCCGGCGGGATGCGGATCGTCGTCTTGCCCCAGAGCGTCGGCACCTCGATCTTGGCTCCCAGGGTGGCCTCGGGGACCGAGATCGGCACCCGGACCGAGATGTTCGCCCCCTCCCGCCTGAAATAAGCGTGCGGCGCAACCTCGATGACGATGTAGAGGTCGCCCGGAGGGCCGCCGTTCCGGCCGGCGTTGCCGCGGCCCGGGACGCGGACCTTGGAGCCGTTGTCGACGCCGGCGGGGATGCGGACGGAGATGAGGTCGGAGATCTGCACGGCGCCTGGCCCGCCGCACTTCGCGCAGGCCTCTCCGGGCGCTTGGCCCGACCCGCCGCAGGCCTGGCAGGCGCCTGAAAACTTCATGAAACCGCGCTGGACGGTGCCCCGGCCGCTGCCGCCGCACGTCGGGCAAGGCCGTCTTCGGGACCCGGCGGACCGGCCCGTTCCGCCGCAACCCTCGCAGGCGCCCAGGCGGTTGACCCGGATCTTGGTCTGGACGCCGTGGATGGCGTCCTCGAAGCCGATCTGCATCGCGTACTGGAGGTCTTCGCCGCGCTCGGTCCCGCCCTGAGCCGGTTCGCCCCCGCGCACGCCGCCGCCGCTGAAAAGGTTCTCGAAGAAGTCCCGAAAGGTCGACGACCCGTAGTCGGAGAAATCAAAACCCTCGAAGCCCGGCCCCCCGGGACCGCCGGGGCCGGCGCCCGCGCCCGGCGGCACGCCGCCGAAGTCGCCGAACTGGTCGTACTGGGCGCGCTTCTTCGGGTCGCTCAGGACAGAATAGGCTTCCTGGATCTCCTTGAACCGCGCCTCCGCCGTCTTGTCGCCCGGATTGAGATCGGGGTGGAACTTGCGGGCCAGCTTGCGGTAGGCCTTTTTGATGTCGGGCAGGGCCGTTTCCTTGGAAACGCCCAGGACCTTATAATAATCTTTCGCCATCACCGCACCTCGGACAGTCTTCGGGCCCCCGGCGGGGTCCCGGTCAATCCGTCAGAGGCCGCCGGGCCTATTTCTTTTTGTCCTCGTCGACCACCTCGGCGTCAATGACCTCGCCTTCGTCCGACCCGCCGCGCCCGTCGCCGCTCTGGGGCTGCTGCTGGTAGCCCGACTGCGGCCCGGGGCCGCCCGCGGCGCCGCCGTCGGCGCCCGGCTGGGGCCCGGCCTGCCGGTACATTATTTCCGTCAGCTTGTGCGACGCGTTCGACAGGTCCTCGGTCGCCTTGCGGATGCGCTCGAGGTCGTCCGACTCGATGGCCTTCTTGGTGTTCTCGATCTCCTTCTGCACGCGTTCCGCCTCCTCGGCCGGGATCTTCTCCTTGTTTTCGCGCAGGAGCTTCTCCAGGCTGTAGACGAGCTGGTCGGCATGGTTGCGGGCGTCGATCGTTTCCCGCCGCTTCTTGTCCTCGGCGGCGTTCGATTCCGCGTCCTTGACCATACGGTTGATCTCCTTGTCGTCGAGACCGCTGTGGCCGGTGATGGTGATCGCCTGCTGCTTGCCGGTGCCGAGGTCCTTGGCCGAGACGTGCAAGATGCCGTTGGCGTCGATGTCGAACGTGAC
The DNA here is from genome assembly GCA_017883305.1 of Candidatus Aminicenantota bacterium. Classification (GTDB taxonomy): domain Bacteria; phylum Acidobacteriota; class Aminicenantia; order Aminicenantales; family Saccharicenantaceae; genus RBG-16-66-30. The sequence goes on from JADGNU010000023.1 coordinate 6,592, forward strand.
CTCGACCTTGGGGATGCCCCGGGGGGCCGGCGGGATGCCGTCGAGGTGGAACCGCCCGAGCGTCCGGTTATAGGTGGCCATCTCGCGCTCGCCCTGGAGGACATGGATCTCGACGCTCGGCTGGTCGTCCGATGCGGTCGAGAAGGTCTCCGTTTTCTTGGTCGGGATGGTTGTGTTGCGGGTGATCATCCGGGTGAAGACGCCGCCCAGAGTTTCGATCCCCAGCGTCAGCGGGGTGACGTCGAGCAGGAGAACGTCCTTGACGTCGCCCGACAGGACACCGCCCTGGATGGCCGCGCCGACGGCCACGACCTCGTCAGGGTTGACGCCCTTGTGAGGCTCCCGCCCGAAGAGCTCCTGGACGAGCTGCTGGATGCGGGGCATGCGCGTCTGGCCGCCGACGAGGATGACCTCGTGGATGTCCGAGGCCTTGAGATTGGCGTCGGACAGGGCCTGCTTGACCGGAGCGACGGAGCGCTGGATGAGGTCCTCGCAGAGCTGTTCGAGCTTGGCCCGGGTCAGCTTCATCAGGAGGTGCTTCGGCCCCGTTGCGTCGGCGGTGATGAAGGGCAGATTGATCTCGGATTCGAGAGTCGTCGAGAGCTCGACCTTGGCCTTCTCGGCGGCCTCCTTGAGGCGCTGCAGGGCCATCTTGTCGCGGGTCAGGTCGATCCCCGACTCGCGGCGGAATTCCTGGACGATCCAGTCCTGGACCCGCTGGTCGAGGTCGTCGCCGCCGAGGTGGGTGTCGCCGTTGGTCGCCTTGACCTCCACGACGCCTTCGCCGACCTCGAGGATGGAGATGTCGAACGTGCCGCCGCCGAAGTCATAGACGGCGATCGTCTCGTCCTTCTTCTTGTCCATGCCATAGGCCAGGGCCGCAGCCGTCGGCTCGTTGATGATCCGCTCGACCTTGAGCCCGGCGATCTGCCCGGCGTCTTTGGTGGCCTTGCGCTGGCTGTCGTTGAAATAGGCCGGGACGGTGATGACCGCCCGCTCGACCTTTTCCCCGAGATAATCCTCGGCCGCCTTTTTCAGCTTCTGGAGGATGAAGGCGGAGATCTCCGGCGGGGCGTAGAGCTTGCCGTGGGCCTCGACCCGGACGTCGGCGTTTTGGGCTTCGGTCACCTTGAACGGCACCTGCTTGATCTCCTGACCGACCTCGCCGAAGCGCCGGCCCATGAACCGCTTGATCGAGTAGATGGTGTTTTCGGGGTTCGTCACCCGCTGTCTCTTGGCGACCTGGCCAACCAGGATCTCGCCCTTGGGTGTGAACGCGACGACCGACGGGGTCGTCCGGCCGCCTTCTTCATTGGGGATGACGGTCGTTTTTTCGCCTTCCTGGATGGCGACAACGGAATTTGTCGTGCCCAGGTCAATGCCTATGATCTTACTCATCAAATTCCTCCTGGATAATTCAATTTAGCGCAAAGACATTATAAAATCTTAGCGTGCAGTTGTCAAGTATTTGTTAAAAATACTACAATTGCTCATAGCCGACTGATTATAATTAGGATCTATAGGATGATACCCTTGATCCCGTCGAAAAGATGCCAGTAAATCGACTGGGCATCCTTCTCGTCCGCGATAATGAGTTCGAGTTCGGATAGCCCCTTATCCTTCTTCGGCCCGAAGAGGTTCATCAAGGGCATGCGGACATACCAGCGCCAGGCCTCTTTCATCCTGGCGCCGAATCCCATCGAGTTCCCTGTCTTGGCCGTGACCGTGACGTGAAGACCGTTGTCAAGGTCAAGACCGAAGCGCTTGGGCATGTCCCTGAGCTCCAGGGTTTCCAGGTCATAATCGGCCGAAGTGGACGCCGCCCCCGCAGCGGCCGGCTTGACTATGGGCGCCTCGGTCTCCCCGGGTTTTATGACGATCCTCTCGGGCGACTTGAGCGTCGTCTTTTTGACCATTTCCACGGATCCTGAGAAATCCGGCTGACCCCAGAATCTCATGGCCTCGATGGGCCAGGTCTTGAGGACCATCCCCCGGACCCTCAGTTCGATCTTCCGGCCGAGGACGTCGAAGACGAAATAGAATTTCGCTTCCTTCGCCAGGCCGTACTCGGCCGTGAGGGAGTCTTGCTTCTTCGCCAGGGCCGCTTTATCCACTCCAGCCGCCCAACCCAGGCCGATGAGTCCGGCCGCTACGAGAGCCGCGAATGCCGCTAGTTTCTTCACGCTCGCCTCTTCAATAGATGTAGATCTTCGCCCCGATGGGGACGGCCTTGAACAGGTACTTGAGATCCTCGTCGCCGACCCGGACGCAGCCATGGGTGACGTTGCGCCCGAGAAGCCTCGTGTAGAGCGTGCCGTGGATGAAAAAGCCCTGCCCGAAGCCGAGGGCGTAGTCGCCCAGGGTCCCCGCCTCGATCCGGTCCTCCATGGTCTTGGGGATCATCTCCCCTTCCTCGATGAAGGCCCAGTCCGGCTTGACCCAGTACGGGTTGGTGATCTTCGATTTGACGCTAAACTCGCCGCGCGGGGTATCGAAGACCCAGCTTCGCTTCTTGCCGCCCGGCTCCTCGAGGACGACGCCGCTGCCGCACGAGACGACGGCCGTCCGGACGACCTGGTCGCCGTTCTTGAGGGTGAGCCTGTTCTCGGCCGTGTCGATGACGATGTACAGGCCCTTCGGCTGGAAGGCGGACATCCTTTTCTCCAGCTGCTGGACGTTCTTGTCGACCTTGGGCACGTCCTTGTCGGAGATCGCCTGGGTGCTCCCCGTGGCCGGCCAGGTTGACGCCTGCTTCAGGCCGATAAAATAGGAGGCTCCGAGGACGGCCAGGAAACCCAGGTAGGCCAGGGCCGCGGCGGCCATGAGGAGGCGTTTGATCATCATGTCAGTTATCCCGGATCGCTTTGATGACATAGTTCTCGAGCTCCATCGTCCCGATGATCGTGATCGGCGTCCCTACAGACACCAGGGCGTAGAGCTCGTCCATCTTGTCGTTGTCGAGGGACACGCAGCCGCGGGTCAGGCTGTCCTGGCCTCCGCCGTGGATCTCGACGTCCCCGCCGATGCCGACGTACTTGGGGATGGCGCCCCTGGACTTCTCCCTCGCAAACGAACGCCGGTCCTCGTCGTTCGGATAGTCGATGAGCAGGGCCTTGTAATACAGGCTCGAGGCGATCTTGCGGATGATGCTGTACCGGCCCTCGGGAGTGGCGTTGTCGCCGGCAAAGCGCTTGTCGGCCAGCCCGTTGAAGCCGAGTCCGACGTCATAGGTCCTGTAGAGCTTGCCGCCCTTGTACACCGAGAGCCGGCGCTCGAGCTTGCTGACGATGAGGGCCGTGTTGCCGCGTTTCTCCGACGCGGCGATGGTCTCTTCGGCCGCCGCCTTCCAGCTCCGGACCTGGGCTGGGTCGAGATAGCGGGAGATGTGCGAGAGGACCTCTTTTTCGGCCTCGGCCGCCAAGCCCGAAGCCTTGTCGAGTCGTGTCTGGGCCTCGTCGAACTGGGCCTGCTTGATCAGGATGTCGGCCTCCCCCAGGGCCAGGGAGGCCCGGGTCAGCCGGCCTCGGGCGGAGCCTCGCTCGACCAGCGACAGAGTCAGGTCGTCGAGCGTCCTCAGCCGCCGCCGGACCGCCTCGGCCGACCGGGATAGGGAGGCCGCCCGGCGCGATACGACGCTCCGGATGGTCCCCTTGAGGGAACTCCCGGTCTGCAGGACGGCGGAGTACTCCTTGCGCACCTTGCCATAATCGCGGAACCAGCCCAGCTTGAGGTTTTCCTTCTCGAGGACTTGGCGCGCGGAGTTCAGGCTCTGGAGATAGGCCGTGTGCTCCCGGCCGGCGAAAAGAGAAGCACCGGCCCCCCGAAGGTCTTGTTCCTGAAGGTTGGCTTCAAGTACCTCCGGAGGAACCGGCGCGGTTCGACAACCGAAAAGCAAAACAGCCAGAACGAAGACGGCTGTCTTACTGAGCCTCAAGGGGAAGCGACTTACCGTCCCTTGATCTTGGCGATGGCGGCGTTGATCTGCTCGATGATCACAGCGGCCTTGTCCTTGATGGCGGCAGCCTTGTCCTTGGCGCCGGAGTAATCCTCGGCCGCCAGGGCGCTGGTGACGTCGGCCATCGCCGTTTCGAGACCGGCGAGGTCGGCCTTCATGGCTTCGATGTCAGCCTTGGTGCCCTTGCCCTTGGGGGCCTTTTCGAGGAGGGCCTTGGCTTCTTCGACGGCCATCTTGGCTTCGTTCATCGTGTTTTCGGCGGCAGCCTTGGCCTCGGCGATCCGCCCGGGGATGAGGGCCTTGACGCTTTCGGCTTCAGTGACGACCTTGGTGAGCATGTCCTTGGCCGGGCCATACTTCTTGAAGAACTTCTTGGCCTGAGCCGTGACGGCGTCCAGAGCGGCCTGGAGGTCGCCCTGCAGCTTGTTCAGCTCGTCCTTCGCGTAGATGCCGCCCTTGGCGTCGATGACGCTCTGGATGGCGGCCTTGGCAGAATCCATCAACTGAGTGGGTTGCTTGGCGCAGCTCGTGAATGCGAGCACGACGATGAGCGCCAGGGACAAGCCTTTCACGAAGTTTTTCATGATTGTACCTCCTTTGGTATCTTTGTATGAATCACGTGAGATAGGCGCCGTTTGATTGATAAGTCCTGATTGCCGTTCTTATATCACAACCGGGAAACCCTTGTCAAATCCTGTCAAAGAAGGACAGGGGACCCGCGTCCCCCTGTCCTCTCGGCTTTCTCATTCTTTTCCCGGGGGCCGGCCTCACTTGTCCGGGTCGATGATGATGCCTTCCCGCATCTTCTTCTGAACGTCCTCCCTCGAGGAGCGGATCATCTCCTCGGCCATCTTGAAGCGGACATCGGCGGGGAAGTTGAACCGGGCGACTCCCTCCTCGATGGCCTTGCTGCCGACCGCCACGGCCTCGCGCGGGAAGACCTCCCATTCGTCCATGTTCGGGATGATGTACTCTTCATGGATGCCCTTGTCCTCGGCCACCTTGGCCAGCTCACGGGCGGCGGCGAGGCACATGCCGTCGGTGATCGTCTTGGCCCGGACGTCCAGGGCGCCGCGGAAGATGCCCGGGAAGCCCAGGGAGTTGTTGACCTGGTTGGGGAAATCGGACCGGCCCGTCGCGACGATGCGGGCGCCCGCCTCCTTCGCCTCCCAAGGCCAGATCTCGGGGATGGGGTTGGCCTCGGCGAAGACGATGGCGTCTTTGGCCATGGTCTTGATCCACTCGGGCTTGACGGTCCCCGGTCCGGGAGTCGAACAGCAGATAAGCACGTCGGCGCCCTTGATGGCGTCGGCCATGGTGCCCTGCCGGCCCGTGGGGTTGGTCCTCAGGCACAGGTCCCATTTCTCCTTGAACTGGGCCTGAAGGACGTCCTTGTCGGCCCGGTCGCGGGAGAGGATGCCCTTGGAGTCGACCGAGAGCATGTTCGCGGGATTGGCGCCGGCCAGCATGATCTGGCGGGCGATATTGATGCCCGAGGCGCCGGACCCGATGACGGTGCACTTGACTTCAGCGATGTCCTTCTTGACGATCTTGAGGGCGTTGATCAACCCGGCCACGGTGACGCAGGCCGTGCCCTGCTGGTCGTCATGCCAGACCGGGATCTCGCACTTCGCCCGCAGCTCGTCGAGGATCCTGAAGCACTTGGGCTGACTGATGTCCTCGAGGTTGAAGCCGCCGAAGGACGGCTGGAGAGCGCGGCAGATCTCGATGATCTTGTCCGGGTCCTTTTCGTCGAGGCAGATGGGGAAGGCGTCGACGCCGCCCAGGTACTTATAGAGGATCCCCTTGCCTTCCATGACCGGCAAGCCGGCCTCGGGGCCGATATCGCCCAGGCCAAGGACGCGGGTGCCGTCGCTGATGACGGCGACGGAATTCCACTTGTTGGTGTACTCGTAGGCCTTGTTCTTGTCGGCCTGGATCTCCTTGCAGACCGCGGCGACGCCGGGGGTGTACCAGATCGCGAAATCGTTGAAATCGCGGACCCGGCACTTCACGGCGGTGCCCATCTTGCCCTTGTAAAACCTGTGGAGCCTCGGGGCGTCCAGGGAAGGCTGCTGGGCTCGGGCCAGCAGTTCTTCAACGGTCACTTTCTTCATGAACAACCTCCTCGAAATTTAGAATCCCCATCATAAAAGACGGGACCGGGAAAAGTCAATCGTTTTCGGCCCTGGCGGGGACGATGTCGAGGCGCTTGCCCGTGCGTCTCAGGCGGCCGAAGGGGGTCTTGAGATCGTGGCTGAAGCCGAGGACCCAAGCCCCCTCCTCGGCCCGGGCCAGGAGGGCCTTCTTGGCGTCGAAGGTCTCGACCGGATAGAGATCGAAGCTCATGATGTAATCGAGGTCGACGTGGGCCGCCGTGGGCACGGTGTCGGCCGCGTAGAAGAACGTTTGTCCGGCGGACGTGACCCGCACGCCCTGGTGGCAGGCCGTATGTCCAGCGACGACGACGGCATCGACGCCCGGCGCGATGGGCCCGTCGCCGTCGATGAGGACGAGAAGTCCCGATTCGGCCAGGGGTTCGAGCCTGGCGGGCATGTAGCTCGGCTTGTCCCGCTCGACCGGATGGAGCGCTTGTTCCCACTCGCCGCGCTGGACGACATAGCGGGCCCGGGGAAAGGCGGGCGACCACGTCCCGTCGGCCTTCTTCAGGGTGTTGCCACCGCAGTGGTCGAAGTGGAGGTGGCTGTTGACCACGATGTCGATGCCGTCGGGGCCGAGTCCGAGCTCGGCCAGAGATTCGAAAAGACCCGGACGGCGGTCGAAGGAATAGAAATCCGTGCGCCGCCGGCCGACGTCGGGCCCGACGCCCGTGTCGAGAAGGAGCGTCGTGTCCGGGGTCCGGACGAGGTAGCAGTTCAAGGCCAGCGTGACCCTGTTCTCGCGATCGGGGGCGGCCTTCGAAGCCCAGAGCGTCCTCGGGACAACACCGAACATGGCCCCGCCGTCGACCCGGAACGTCCCGTCGAGGAGCCGGATGATCTCGGCATCGCCGATCCTGATCCGATCGGACGCCGGGCTCATGGCTTGTCGAGCGGGACTTCGAGCCCGGCCCGGGTCAGGGAGGCCAGACGGATCTCGCCCGTGTCCATGCGGATGGCGTCGACCGGGCAGGCCTCGACGCAGAAGCCGCAGAAACAGCAGCGGTTGAGGTCGACGACGAACTTGGCCGGGAGTTTCTGGACCTCGGGGTCGGGGTCCTCGGCCGCTTCGACATAGAGGCACTCGGACGGGCAGACCGTGACGCAGAGCATGCAGGCGACACAGCTCGGCTTGCCGTCCGGGCGCGGCCGGATGCGGTGGAGGCTGTGATGGCGGGGCGAGAGAGCCTTTTGGACCTCCGGGTACTGGATGGTCACGGCTCCCCTTCTCCGGGTCCGAATGCCGAAGAGCCTCAGTGTATGGAAGGTCATGTTGACGAAGAAATGGCGGGCCGTGATGGCCGCCCCCCTCACCAGCTCCCTGAGGACCCTCCAGGCTTTAATCATGGCTCTCCTATCGCACCGCCAGGATGAGCCCGGTCGCGAGGATATTCGCGGCACCGAGGGGCACGAGGACCTTCCAGCCGAGGTCCATGACCTGGTCGTAGCGGAAGCGCGGGTAAGTCCAGCGCGTCAGGATCTGGAGCCAGCAGAAGAAGAACACTTTCAGGTTGAAGGACAGGACGCGGAGAACGGTCACGGCCCACGGCGGGAGGCCGATCCGGCCGCCCCCGGGGAAAGCAAATCCCGCGTCGCCGAGCCAGGGCACCTGCCAGCCGCCGAAAAACAGAGTTGTAGCCATCGACGCGAGGACGATGACCTCGAGGAAGTCGGTGAACATGAACAGGCCGAACTTCAGCCCACCGTACTCCGTGTAGAAGCCGATGATCTCCGATTCGCCTTCGGGCATATCGAAGGGGACGCGCTTCGTTTCGGCCATGCCGGCCAGGAAGAAGACCGCGAAGCCAAGGGGCTGCAGAAAGATGCCCCACTTGGGCAAGAAGCCGAACAGGAGCCCGCCCTGGAACTCGACGATCCGGGCCAGGCTGAGCGAGGGAAAGACCATGATCAGGCCGACGAGCGAAAGACCCAGCGCGACTTCGTAGGAAACGAGCTGGGCGGCACCGCGGAGGCTGCCGATCAGGGCGAATCTGTTGGACGAGGCCCAGCCGCCGACGAGGATGCCGTAGATACCGAGACTGAGCATGGCCAGGACGAAGAGGACGGCCGCGTTGAGATCGACGACCTGGAGCGGGATCCGCCGGCCGAACAGGCTGATCGTATCGCCGAACGGCACGGCGACCATGGTCACGGACACAAAGAAGAAGGAGAACGTCGGCGCCAGCCAGTGGAGGGCGCGCTGAGCGAACGTCGGGCAGAAATCTTCCTTGAAAAGCATCTTGATGGCGTCGGCGAAGGGCTGGAAGAGGCCGAAGATCCTCAGCCCGAAGACGGAGGCCCTGTTGGCCCCGATCCGGTCCTGCATCACCGCGCTCTCCTTGCGCTCGACCCAGGTCAGGAACAGGGCCAGCAGGAGCGTCCACATCAGGGTGAGCACCACCTTGACGAGGATGATGAGGACGTCACCGAACATCGGCATCTCCCAGGCTGATGCCCAGCGAGTTGGCCAGGCAGACAAGGATGGCGCCTTCCGCGACGACCGCGGGACACGGTCTGACGGCCCGGGCGAAAGATTGCCGGACCCCCTCGGTGTTGATATAAGTCCCTGATTTTTCAGCGGGATGAGCAACAGGAAAAACGGCGTCGACGAGGCGGTCGAGCGGCCCGGTGTGGGCGGCAAAGAGATATTTCGAGGGGACGCCAGCCAGAGCCCGAGCGACGTCCTCTTCCCCGAAATGCTCGAGAATATAAGACCCGAAGACGAGCAGGACCTCCGCGCCGGCGAGCTCGCCGAGCGCGGGAAGCCGGGGCGTGAATCCGGCATCGAGGACGCCCTTGGCGTTGGGCACCCGATCGGATGTCAGGAGCAGGCTGTCGGCGGGACCGGGCTTCCGGTCGGCGAAAAAGACCTTGCCGAGGCCGAGGCCCGTGACGAAGAGGCCCTTCGCCAGAGCCAGTTCCTCGCACGTCAGGCGGGCGTTCAGGACAACAGCGATCTTGCCGGCCCGCTCCGGTCCGGGAACGGACCGGATGGCGGCCGCGACGCCGGCAAGGGCTTTCTCCCACGACAGCCCTTGGACCGGAGCGCCTTTTTCCGACACGGCCGCATGCCGTCCGTCGTCGATGTCGTGGCGCCCGTCGCGGCCGACGTCGCAGATCCAGAAGCCGTTGACCGCGGGGTTCTCGCGGGCCGTGACGCGATAGACGCGCTTCTCGCTCCTTCTTAACGGATAGCCCTCGACGGATTCGATGATAACGGCGCAGCCGCGGCTGCAGTGGGGACAGACCGAGGGTCTCCGCACCAGGAACCAGGCCCTCGTCTTGAAGCGGAAGTCCTCCGCAGTGATGGCCCCGACAGGGCAGATGTCGACGAGGTTGCCGGAGTAGTTGTTGTCAACGGGCCTTCCGTCATAGATCCCCACTTCCGAGCGGAGGCTGCGTTCGAACATTCCCAGCTCGCCCGTCCCGGTGACGAGCCGCAGGAACCGGACGCAGCGCGTGCAGAGGACGCAGCGCTCCCGGTCGAGGATGAGCCCCCGGCCGATCGGCACTTTCTTATCCCGCCGTTCCCGGGGCTCGATCATACGGCTGGCGTAGAGCCCATAGAGATCATAGTAATCCTGGAGACGGCACTCCCCCGCCTTGTCGCAGATAGGGCAGTCGAGCGGATGCTCGGCCAGCAGGAATTCGAGGACGTCCTTGCGGGCCTCGCCGACCCGGTCCGTCGAGGTCCGAACGACCATCCCCTCGCGGATGATGGTCGAGCAGGCCAGCTCCAGCTTCGGCAGGCCTTCGATCTCGACCAGGCACATGCGGCAACTGCCTTCGACGTCCAGTCCGGCGTGGAAGCAGAAATGGGGGATGGAGACGCCCGCCTGTTCGGCGGCCCTGAGGACGTTGGTCCCCTCGGCGGCCTGGACCTTGAGGCCGTCGATCGTCAGGCCGACGGGCTTCTTTCCGTTCATCGGGCCACCGCCCGTTCGAGCTCGCCGCGGAATTTCGTGACCAGGGCCTGAATGGGCATGGCCGCCCCTTCGCCCAGCGGACAGAGCGTTTTCCCCTTGATCCCGTCGGCCAGCCGGAGAATGAGGTCGAAATCGGCCGGGCGCCCTCCGTCGCGCCGGAGCCGCCCGACGATCTTGAGGATCCAGGAGGTCCCGATGCGGCAGGGCGTGCACTTGCCGCAGGATTCATGGGCGTAGAACCTGGCCGTGGCGTGGAGCACGTCGAGCATCGGGGTCCCCTCGGGGATGACGACGATCCCTGCCGACCCGAGCATGGATCCCGCCCGGGCGAGAGAATCGACGTCCATGGGTATATCGATCTCTCCGGGCATGAGGACCGGAGCGGAAAGCCCGCCGGGGATAACGGCCTTGATGCCCTTCCCCTCCGGCGTTCCTCCGGCGTGGACCTCGATGATCTCCCGCAGCGGCGTCCCCACGGCCAGCTCATAAGTTCCGGGACGCCGGACGGCGCCGCTCACGCAATACAACCGCGTCCCGCCGTCCTTGGGCAGTCCCCGGCCGAGGAACGAGTCCGCGCCCCGGGCCAGGATCTGGGGCACGGTGGCCAGCGTCTCGACGTTGTTGATGACCGTGGGCGATCGGAACAGTCCGACGACCGCCGGGAAAGGCGGTCGGACCCGCGGCATCCCGCGCCGGCCTTCGAGCGATTCGAGGAGCGCCGTTTCCTCGCCGCAGATATAGGCCCCGGCGCCAAGGTGGACAACGACGTCGAGGCTGAGATCCGTGCCGAAAAGGCGCGGCCCGATGTATCCGGCCGACCGGGCTTCGACGATCGCCTCCTCCAGCCGCCGGGCGACTTGGGCATACTCGCCGCGGACATAGATGAAGGCG
>JADGNU010000183.1 GCA_017883305.1 Candidatus Aminicenantota bacterium
CCGGACGATCGTCATGGTCACCCACAACGACCACATCGCGGCCTGTTCCGAGAGGATCATCCGCCTCTTCGACGGCCAGGTCGTCGCCTGACGCCAGGACCCTTCCAATACCCGGATCCGGGGCGGATTGACACCGTCCGGACCGCGGACTATCATGACCTCACCGCCGGATTCACGCCGGCGCCCACCCGATCGCGAGGAGGGACGCGATGAAAAAAGCTTTGTTTCCTACCGTTATTATCCTTGCCGGCTGGCTGGGGGCGGTTCCGTCGGCGCTTCCCCAAGATGTCAGCTGGCAGCCGTACCGGGGCTATGACGTCCCGTTCGTGCCGACGCCTACGGAGGTTGTCGACGAGATGCTCCGCCTGGCCGGGGTCAAGGCCGGCGATGTCCTCTACGATCTCGGCTGCGGCGACGGCCGGATCGTCATCGCGGCCGCCAAGCGCTACGGGGTCAGGGCGATAGGCATCGACATCGATCCCGTCCGCATCCGCGAGAGCAACGATAACGCGGCCAAGGCCGGCCTCAGCGGCAAGGTCCGTTTCCTCCAGGAGGATCTCTTCAAGGCGGACTTCAAGGAGGCCACGGTGGTCACCATGTACCTCCTGACGTCGGTCAACCTGCGCCTCCGTCCCAAGATCCTGGCCGAGCTCAAGCCGGGAACCCGCCTCGTTTCCCACAGCTTCGAGATGGGCGACTGGAAGCCCGATAAGACGTCCGCCGTCTCGACGTCGTTCGGTGACGAGCGCGATGTCCATTTCTGGATCGTCCCGGCCAACGCGACCGGGCGCTGGGAGTGGGACGTCGCCGACGGCTCGCGCAGCAAGCATTGCGTGCTCGAGGCCAGCCAGCAGTTCCAGGTCGTGACCGCCTCCGGACGCGATGGGGATTGGCCTCTCGCGGTCGCCGACATCCGTCTCACCGGCGATGCGATCAGCTTCCGGGTCGACACGGAAACCGACGGCAAGATGAGCTCCCACATCTACGAGGGGAAGATCAAGGGCGATCAGATCGCCGGCACGGTCAGGCCCGCGGCCGATCCGAAGGCCGTGGCTGTGGCCTGGAAAGCGACACGGGACCCCAAGACGGTCGTCTCCATCGCTCAGTAGCCCACGCGCGTCCGGGATCAATCGAGGGCGAAGGCCCGTGACGACAGGGCCATGAGCGCCACCAATCCCGGATCGAGATCGGCCAGGCGGTCGCGACCGGCGGGCATCTTGTCCTTGAGCCGCCGCCGCAGCTTGCGGAGATAGGAAAAACGCACCGGGAAGCCGTGCTTGGCCCTGCGGACGAAGGGCCGGCGGAAATACTCCGGCTGCTTGCCGACGGACTCGCGGAACATCAGCACGAGGCCGCTCCCGATGGCGTCGCAGAGGGCAGACCGGCTCGGCGTCGCTTCCCGGCGGGCCTTCCCGAGGACCGCGGCGAGATAGGATTCGAGTCGGAGGGCCGTCGCATCGAGAGGGCCCCCGGCCATCCCTGACGAAAAAAGGGTCCGGTGGCCGCATTGGGAATCTTCGGCGATATCCTGGAGGTCGTCGGCGAGTTGGAGAATGGTCCCGAAACCGAAACAGAACTCCTCGTCTCGCGGGCGCAGTGCCCCGGCGACGAGGTAACCGTCGGCGAGGACCGAGGTGCCGCCCTTTTCCAGGCTGATGGCCAGGATCTCGTCCGGCGACGGCGCCGCTCCCGGTCTCTGCTGAAGCAGGCTTTTCACCTGGGCGTTGTAGATGGCCAGGAGGGACTGGTAGACCCCGGGGAACTCTGGCCGCGGGAAGCGTTTCTCGATGAGACGGACGAGGGACAAGAGTTTCTCCTGGCGCGGGGATTCCGCGGCCTGCGACGAGCCTTCGAGCCAGCTTCTGAGCCTGGTCACAAAGGCGAGCTTCCCGGCCTCGGCGGTCCGGGCATCGTCGAGGAGATTGTCGAGGTAGGGATAGACCATGCTGTAGGCGAAGATCGCGTCCGTGTGTTCGACCGGGAGACCCAGGTCGAATTGGAGGGAATTCATGATCCAAACGTTGCGCAGGGCCTGGAAGGCCGAGGCCAAGCCGAGGTCCGGGTCGAAATCCCGCGCGGCCTGGAGGAATCGCCGGGTCGAATCGACGAAGCGGGCGTCGTAGACGGCCTCGAGCGGCAGGCCGGTCAGGCGCAGAAGCCGCTTGAACGCAGGGCGGAGGCGGGCGCCGAGCTCTTCGACGCGCGCGGCGTCGAGCGAACCGTCGAGGAAGGCGGCCCTCGCCGGCTCGGAGGACAACGCGGTCACGAGTCCCGAAAGCTCCTGTTCGACGGAGCGCTTCTCTTCACGGGCGTAGCGTTTGCCGGGAGCGAGGGGATCGATCGGGACCTCGCGCCACAGGCGAACGTGTCGCCCGACGAGCTCCTCGATACGCGGGCCGAGGGGCCCCGCTTCGGTTGACAGGAAAGACGACAGATCGCTCATTGGGCTTGCCGGCCCCGATTATAGGCCAAAACCGGGTGTTCGGGAACGAAGTCGTCTCCATCGGCTTGCTGCTTGAGAATCAGGACGCCCTGGCGCGAGCCCGGGCTTGATCAGTGGGAGACGGACGTCGGGATGCCGCCGTTGCGCTCCGCGTAGAGGTGCTTGATCAGGGAGAGCAGCGTCTGGGAGATGCTGTGCAGGAATTCGACGCCGCTTTCGAAGAGGTCGTCGTCGTCCTCGCTCTTCTTCGTCCACTTGATCTCGCCGTCCACCTTGATGGACTGGTGCGTCCGCTCGAGGTCGATGACGATGCGGACGACGCTGCCGACCGGGAAATAGTGCGGCGTGCAGATCCTCGCGCCGGAGAGTGAGAGGTCATGGGTGTGGGCGTTGATGCCGTGCCCGTAGAACACCTCGGCGGTCTCCGAGGTCGACTTGATGAAAACGGTGTTCCGTTCGAGGAACCGCTTGTCTTTCCGATTGTCCATTGTCCACGTCCTCCCGGCGAGGTTTTCAAATAACTTCGGGCCCATTCTCGCGATTCGGGCCCGACCGGTCAATCACCCCCAAAGGTGATTCGCGAGGTGAGATCTCACCCCCCCCGAAGCGACCGGGCTTCAGCTTGTCCTGCTGACGATGTACTCGAGGAGTCCCTGAAGGATCTCCCGGTGTCCTTTCCGGACGGGCAGGGCCCCGATCTCCTTGCCGGCGCGCCGGCCGAGGCGGGCCATGACCTGGCGGGCTTCCTCCCGGACGCCGAGCCGCTCGGCCAGGTCCCTGGTGAAGCGGATGTCAGCCTCCGTTGCCCCGACATGGCCGAAAATGCCGCCCAACCGCTCCGCGTCCGTTCCCGTTGCCCGGCCGAGGAGTCCGGCGGCCAGGAGAGTCCTCTTGCCCTCGCGGATGTCGGAGCCTACGGGCTTTCCCGTTTTCCCCGGACTTCCGAAAAGACCCAGTTCGTCATCCTTGATCTGGAAAACGAGCCCGAGGTCTTCGCCCAGCCGCTCCAAGGCCGGGCGGACCGAGCTCCGGCCGCCGCCGAGCTCCCAGCCGGCGGCGAGGGGGAGGTAAAACGAGTAGCGGGCGGTCTTGTAGCGGTAGATCTCGAGGACCCTCCGCTCCGGCAGCAACTCGCGCGCGGTCCCGGCCTCGATGTCGAGCATCTGGCCAAGGCCGACGAGCCCGAATTCGGAGGCAAAAAGCCTCTGGGCGACCGCAGTCCGCTTCGACGGCCCGGAGAGGCCGGCCATGGCCTCGAAGGCCAGGAAGATCGCGATCTCGCCGGCGCAGATGGCCATGCTCGTCCCGAAATGGGCGTCGCCACTCCCGCCGGAGGCGGGGGCCAGGCGCGCATACTGTTCGTGGATGGACGGGCCGCCGCGGCGCCGCGGATCCCGGTCCATGATGTCGTCATGGATGAGAAGGCCCGACTGGATGAGCTCGAGCGCGGTGCCGGCCCGGACCGCCGCGGCGCCGGCCCTGCCGCCAGCCATCTCGCAGCCGAGGGCCACCAGGCCGCCCCGGATCATCTTGCCTTTCAAGGTGAATGTCCGCAGGCGCTGGAGGACGTCGGGGCCCCAGGGTCTCAGGCGGCTGACGTCGCCGCGCTTGGAGGCGAGGAACGCCGTCACATCGTCGCGGAGGCGCTTTTTCGCCTGCCCGAAATATCTATCGAAGGTCATGCCGCCCCGTCCTTCCGGGGCTGGGAAGCCCCGCGGGACTCCAGGCGCCGCACCACCTCGACGATGAGCTCCATGGGCGTCGAGGCGCCCGACGCGACGAACACCGCAGCGTCCGGAGGGATGGCGATGTCCTCGACGCTCTCCGGCCGGTCGATGAGGTGGGTCTGGGGATTGATGGCCCGGGCGATATTGAAGAGGTGGCGGGTGTTGGCGCTGTGCTGGGACCCGATGACGATGACGCAATCGGCCTTCCGGGTGTGGGTCTCGACCTCGCGCTGGCGGGTCTTCGTCGGCTGGCAGATCGTGTCGTGAAAGACGACGTCGGGAACGAGGGCGCGGATGCGCTCGACGATCTGCCGGGCCTGCTCTTCGATGAAGGTCGATTGGGCCACGACGCCGGCGCGGCTGACCCCGGCGAAGAGCTCGGGCGTCACTTCATCAGGGGACTTGACGACGAGGGCCCGGGCGACCTGGCCGACGATGCCCCGGACCTCTTCGTGCCCGACCTGGCCGATAACGACGGGCACGCGGCCCTGGGCTTCGACCGCGCGGATCCGGTCGTGGATGATCCGGACCATGGGACAGGTGGCGTCGACGAATTCGAGGCCGCGCGCGGCGAGCTCGTCATAGCGCCTGCGGGTCGAGCCGTGGCTCTGGAGGATGACGACCCCGCCGGCCGGGACGGCGTCGAGGGTCTGCACGATGCGCAGGCCCTTGGCCCTCAGCGCCTCGATCACGTGCTCGTTATGAACGATCTCGCCCAGCATGTAATAGGTCCGGTCGGGCCGGTCGGCCAGGAGCTGTTGGGTCAGCTCGAGCGTCTTGCGCACGCCGAAGCAATAACTCAGGGTTTCGGACAGGACGATCTTCATGGGCGGGCGCTTTGGGGCTATTGGCATTTTAGGCGTTGCCAGAACCCCTGTCAACGCGATTGACTCGGGAGGGGACCGAGGCTATCATCGGCCGGAAGGAGCCACCCATGAATCCTCTCCGGACAAGAACCAAGGTCCTCCTGTTCGGCCTGGCGATCGTCGCGGCGCTCGCGGCTGTTGTCGGAGTCGCTTCGAGCCAGCAGCCGGCCGGCGCCCCGGATTTCGCGGTCACCGAGGCCATGATCCCCATGCGGGACGGCGTGAAGCTGCACACGGTCATCTTCACTCCCAAGGCCGCCTCGACGCCGCTGCCGTTCCTCTTCCTGCGGACGCCCTACCAGGCGCCGGAGACGACCCGCCCTCTAGCCGCCGAGTCCTATCGGGAGCTCATCGCCGAGGGCTACATCTTTGTCTTCCAGGACATCCGGGGGCGCTTCAAGTCCGAAGGGACGTTCGTCATGCAGCGGCCGCCGCGCGACCGGCGGGATGCCCGGGCGATCGACGAGAGCACGGACGCCACCGATTCGATCACCTGGCTCCTGGCCAACATCCGCGGCCATAACGGCCGCGTCGGTATGATGGGGGTCTCCTACGACGGCTGGCTCACGGCCCAGGCCATGCTCGACCCCCATCCCGCCCTGCGAGCCGTGTCGCCGCAGGCCTCGCCGGCGGACATGTATCTGGGTGACGACTTCCATCACAACGGCGCGTTCCGGTTGAGCTACGGGTTCGAGTACGCGGCCATGATGGAGACGTCGAAGGAGAGCTTCGCCTTCCGCTTCGACCATTACGACACGTTCGAGTGGTACCTCGGGC
>JADGNU010000024.1 GCA_017883305.1 Candidatus Aminicenantota bacterium
CGCGGCCATGCCACCAGTCCCTCTCTCTGGAGCCTCTCCTTTAGTCTCGGCAGCCTTGTCACCGCTCTTTCCCAAGGCTTCATCCTGGGGGGCGGCCTCGGAGGTAGCTATCTCTCCTGGAAATATGGCGATATAGACTGGACGGGCACAGCCAACTTCAAGGTCGGTTACGCTCCTTCGAACAACTTCGAGGTCTATTGGGCGACCATCGTCTCCTATACCGCCTTCGACAGTGATGATTATGCCAGCGGCGCCAATTGCGTCGCCGTGACGAAGTACCTGAAACCGGAAGGAAGAGGCCTCTTTTTCTGCGGCGGGGTCGGATTGGCTTACAATAAAAATCTGGATGGCACGGCGCCGAGCTATCAGTCCTACTCCGGCTTCGGCGGTTTCGCCGGCCTCGGGTATGACTTCGCCAAACACATCTACATCCAAGCGGACATCCTATATTCGGGCGCGGATTGGACCCCCAGATGGGCATTCAGGCTGACCATGAATGTCCTGGCCTTCTGACGGCGGCCAGCCCGGCCTCACGTGGCCTCATCTTCAGGATTGACACAACCTTGACAACTTTTCCTTTGGCCGGGTTTATGTTCGTGTGAGAAGAGGAGGGAACCATGTGGAGAAAGGACACCGCCCGGCTTCTCATCCTGCCACTCATGAGCGTGGTGCTGGTTTCGGGTTGCGCCACTCTGACTCAGAAAACCACCCAAAGAATCCCTGTGACATCTTCCCCGGCGGGCGCTACGGTATCCGTCAACGGCGTCCTGTACGGCGTGACCCCCTATGAACTCAGGCTCGCCAGAAAGGAAAAGGGACAGATCATACGAATTGAATCTCCTGGATACAATCCCGTGGAGATCCGACTGAAACGCAAACCTCCGACGCTGGCGATTAATGCCGATGCCTTTCTGGGCGGCGCCCTCGGAACTGAGCTGGCGGGCTCCACGCGCTTCGCCGATTTGAAGAAGGATTGGCCTTGGATTCTTGGAGTAGGCTTCGCCCTGCCCCTATGCGACGTTGCTTTCGGCAAGAAATATCTTTTGATTCCGAGAGACATTACCTTGACGCTGACGAAGGCCGATGGGACGTCCCGAGTCGACACGGTGCTCATCGACGCTGAGGACTTCCAGAACGTCAGGTGGATTCGCGTTCACCGAGACTGAGCGCCGGCAATCGACTGTCCGCTTTTGCGTCCTCTTTGTGGGCAAAATCGGGGTTAAAGAGGTCAAGGCTGGTTAGTTGCGATTTTCACAGCCCGGACATGCAAGTATCTAATTCTTTCGGGGTAACAGAGGAAAATAAGCAAGCGCGCCCGGGGTGACTCGAACACCCGACCTGCTGATTCGTAGTCAGACGCTCTATCCAACTGAGCTACGGGCGCGCAGGGCGGAAAAGCGGGGATAATATAGCGTAAATGGGGCGGGTTTGCAACGGAGCGGCACCGGGAATTCTGGGGACACGATACCAATTCAAGAGAATTGGTTCATGTCCCCGAATTCCTATCCGATTTTCAGGACGGCGGCGCCGTCGATGCGCCCGGCTTTGAGCTCGCGGAGCGCATCGTTCGCCGCTTCGAGCGGGAACGTCTGGATGTTCGTCTTCACCGGGATCTCCGCCGCGACCTCGAGCAGCCCCTCCCCGTCGAGACGAGTGGCATTAGCCACGCTCCGCATCTTCCGCTCGTGATAGAGATACCTGTCGTAATCCATTTCCGGGACGGGCGACATGTGGATCCCGGCCGAGACCACCGTCCCTCCCCTGTCCATGACCCTGAGGGCGTCAAGGTAGAGGCTGCCGACCGGGGCAAAGAGGATGGCGTTGGTCGTCTTGGCCGGCGGCTCCTCCTGAGAGGTGCCGACCCAATCGGCGCCCAGCTCCCGCGCGAGCTGTTGGTGCTTGGCGCTTCTCGTGACCACGAAGACCGTGGCGCCCAGGTGCTTGGCGACCTGAATGGCGATGTGGGCTGATCCGCCGAAGCCGTAGAGACCAAGGATGTCTCCCGGCCGGACCTCGCTGAGCACGAGCGCCCGGTAGCCCACGATCCCGGCGCACATGAGTGGTGCGGCCTCCGCATCGCCGAACCTTTCTGGGATGGCGTAGGCGAATTTCTCGCCGACGACCATGTATTCGGCGTAGCCGCCATCGGCATGATATCCATTGAACCGCGCCGATTCGCACAGGTTCTCCCGGCCGCTCAGGCAGAAACGGCACTTCCCGCAAGTCGACCGGAGCCAGGCGGCTCCGACTCGCTGGCCCGGCCTGAACCTCCCGGCATTCTCTCCCGCCCCGGCCACGACCCCGATCACTTCATGGCCGGGGATGAGGGGCAGCCTCGCGTCCGGGAGCTCCTTTTCAACGATGTGGAGATCCGTGTGGCAGACGCCGCAGCACCGGATCTTGATGAGTATGTCCTCCGGCCCGACTACCGGGATAGGCACGTCCCGCAGCTCAAGCGGTTTTTCGGCCGGGGACCGAAAGCTGGTCAGGACCATGGCCTTCATCGTCCGGCCGGGCCTTTCACTTTCGCCTTCTTGTCCCGGAGGCGGGTGATGCGCTTCTCGAAGTCTCTCTCGGCCATCGGAGACTTGCCCTTCGAAACGGCCAATCCCTCGGTCGCCACCCGAATGGCCTCATCGTAGTCCCTGGCCGTGTGCTCGAAATACATCGATAGCTCGCGGAAGCAGTCGCAGTCGACCTCCTCCCCGGCCGCCATCTCCTGCCAGAACGGTAGGGCCTTGTCCCAATTCTTGTTCTTCTTGAAATGATGGGACAGCTTTTTCCGGGCGGCCTGGGACACCTCGGCGCTCAGCCCGGGCCCGCCGGCCAGCGCCTTCTCGAGAAGGGCGGCCGAGGTCGTGGCGTCGCCGGCCCGTTCGAACAGCTTGGCCACCCCGTAGAGGTCCATGGGATCGCCCTCTCCCCTTTCGGCCGCTCCGCGATTGCGTTCGACGAGGACCGATCCGGCCACGACGACGCCGAGGAGCGACAGCAGGTCCTCCTGGTTATGGTAGAGGATGGGTTCGATGAGAGAGAAGTCGCCGCTGCGGATGTACTGGAAATAGCGCAGCGGGATCTCCGCGCCCGGGATGTCCTCGGACCGCTCGGCCTGGACGATCTGCTGGGCCAGGTGGAAGAGCCGGCAACTGTCGTACTTGTGCTTCCACAGGCTCCGGGCCGAGAACAGGAAATCGAGGTGCGGCAGCCCTCGCAGCGGGCAGGTCATCCGATGCAGGGCAAATCGCGTTTCGACGAGCGGCAGGTCGAAGGCCTTGCCGTTGTAGGTGACGATCGACTTGAAACCCATGTCTTGGACGAATTGGGCCAGCTCGCGGACAAGCCGGTCCTCCTCGGCCATTTCGTTGAGGAAGAACTGGGTCACCTTGAATCGCTCGTCGCGGTAATAAGCCAGTCCGACGAGGAAGGGCACGGTCCCTGTCCCTCCGGCAAGACCCGTCGTCTCGAGGTCCAGGAAAACGGCCGACGAGAGGTCGAGCCCCTCGAAGGCGGCATCGCGGCTGAGAAAGCCGAGGATCTCGGCCGGGATCTGCAGGCCCATCGAGATGGGGATCTGACCGTAACTCGCGCCGAGCAGATAGGAGTTCTCGAAGACCTGGACCGGCTCGCGGCGTTTCTTCTCGACGGGCCGCTCTTCGGTCCGGACAGCCATGCCCCGGCCCTTGTCGGTCAGAGCGATCAGGCGCTCGAGCTTCTGCTTGATCGTCAGGCCGGAATCTTCGCCGAGCTTCTCCCAGGTCGTCTCGACATTATGGGGTCGCGACCGGGCTTCCCGTTCGCGCCGCAGCGCCTTGAGCTTATCCTCGAGTGGCATGAACCCTCGGTGGGGAAATTCGATTCTCGGTTGCTATTGTAGGGGAAACCGAAGTGGTTTTCAAAGCCTGAGGAGAAAAGGGTCGCGTCCCGGATTTTTCTTGAAAAGGACCCGGGTTCCGCATATAAGAAAGGTCTTAGGTTTCCCGCATGCCGCACACGACCGACGCCGAGCATTACCTGGCCTTCGATCTCGGGGCCGAAAGCGGGCGGGCCGTGCTCGGAACCCTCGACGGTCGGAAGCTCACCGTCCACGAGGTGCGCCGTTTCCCCAACACCCCGCTTTCTCTCGCCGGCCATATCCACTGGAACGTTTATGCCCTGTTCGATGAGATGAAGGCGGCCATGCGCGAGGCGGCCGCGGCGATCGGCACCCGGCCGACGAGCCTCGGGGTCGATACCTGGGGCGTCGATTTCGGCCTTCTGGCCAAAGACGGGAGCCTCCTCGGCCTGCCGTTCTGCTACCGCGATCACCGGAACGCCGGCGCCATGGAGGAGTATTTCAAGCTTGTGCCCCGGCCGGCGCTCTACGAGGCGACGGGCACTCAATTCATGCCCTTCAATACGCTCTTCCAGGTCTACGCCATGGTCCGGGAGAGGTCCCCCCTGCTCGACGCCGCGACCGATCTCCTCTTCATGCCGGACCTATTCAATTTTTTGCTCACCGGCCGGAAGGCGGCCGAATTTACCATCGCCTCGACCTCCCAGTTCCTCGACCCCCGGACAAAAGCCTGGATCCCTGGGCTCTTTCAGGCCATGGGGCTGTCGAAAAAGCTTCTCCAGAATATCGTCGAGCCGGGGACCGTCCTGGGCGAGATCGCGGAGGAGATCGCCGTGGCCACCGGCCTCCGCCACGTCCCTGTCGTGGCGACGGCCAGCCATGACACAGCCGCGGCTGTCGTCGCCGTCCCGGCCGAGGGGCGCAACTGGGCCTACATCTCCTCGGGCACCTGGTCGCTCGTCGGTGTCGAAGAAGAGGCGCCCGTCATCTCGGAAGGATCGCGCGACGCGAATTTCACCAACGAAGGCGGCGTCGGCGGGACCATTCGCTTCCTCAAGAACGTCTCCGGGCTCTGGCTCGTCCAGGGCTGCCGCAGATCCTGGTCGGCGGATGGCCCGGTCACTTATGACGACCTGACCCGCGCGGCCGCCGAAGCCCCGGCATTCGCGACCCTCATCGATCCCGACGACCCGGGGTTCCTCAATCCCCCGGACATGCCCGAAGCCATCACCGAATACTGCCTCAGAACAGGTCAGAAGCCTCCCGCGACGAAGGGGGCCCTCGTCCGCGCGCTTCTCGAGAGCCTCGCCCTCAAGTATCGCCGCGTCATCGGGCAGATGAGCCTCGTCCTCGGCCATCCCATCGAAAAGATCCACGTCATCGGAGGCGGCTCCCGGAACGCGCTTCTCTGCCAGCTCACGGCGGACGCGACCGGGCTGCCGATCGAGGCCGGACCGGCCGAGGCCACGGCCATAGGGAATATCCTTGTCCAGGCCATGGCCACGGGCCGGGTCTCCTCGCCAGCCGAGATCCGGGCCATCATCCGCGGCTCTTTCGAGCTTCGGACCTATGTTCCCTCAGGGTCCGCCGCGGACTGGGATGCGGCCGGCGCCCGGTTCAAGGCCATCCGGCCGGCTTGACAGCTCAAGGAAGGAGGCATATATAAATGGCGTTCCTGCGAGGAGGGGTGAGGATGGATCCGGCACATATCGAAAATGCGTACCTTTTGGCTCGGGACCGGTATGCCGAGAAGGGCATCGACGCCGAGAAGGCCCTGGGGCGTCTGCAAGCGATCTCCCTGTCGCTTCACTGCTGGCAAGGCGACGACGTCGGCGGCTTCGAGAAGCAAGCCGGCAGCCTGGCCGGGAGCGGCCTGCAGGTCACCGGAGCTTACCCCGGCAAGGCCCGCACCATCGAGGAGCTCCGGTCCGACCTCGAGCAGGCGTTCGCCCTCATCCCCGGCCGCCACCGGGTCAACCTCCACGCCATGTATGGCGAATTCGGCGACCAGCCCGTCGACCGTAATGCCATCGAGCCCGAGCATTTCCGGGGCTGGTTAGAATGGGCCCACCACCACGGCCTGAAGATCGATTTCAACGCCACCTGTTTCGCCCACCCCAAGGCCTCCTCCGGGTACACGCTCAGCAGCCGCGAGAACGGCATCCGCAAATTCTGGGTCGACCACGTCAAGTGCTGCCGCCGGGTGGCCGCCTCGATCGGCCGGGAGCAGCAGTCCACCTGCCTTCACAATCTCTGGATCCCCGACGGATCGAAGGACATCCCGACGGACCGTTGGGGAGCCCGGGCCGCCCTCCTCAAGTCCCTCGACGAGATCTTCGAGGTGGAGTACAGCCCGCAGCAGATCAAGGATTCGCTCGAGAGCAAGCTCTTCGGCATCGGCAGCGAATCCTTCGTCGTCGGCTCGCACGAGTTCTACATGGGGTACGCGCTCACGCGGGGCAAGATCATCTGCCTCGACCTGGGGCATTTTCACCCGACGGAGTCCGTGGCCGACAAGATCTCGGCCATCCTCCCCTTCTCGGGCGAGATCCTCCTCCACATCAGCCGCGGGGTCCGCTGGGACAGCGACCACATCGTCCTGCTCAACGACGAGGTCCGCGAGGTAGCCGCCGAGATCGTCCGCAGCCAGGCCCTCGACCGCATCCACATCGCCCTCGACTACTTCGACGCCAGCGTAAACAGGATCGGCGCCTGGGTGCTCGGGGCCAGGTCCGTGCTCAAGGGGCTTCTCCTCGCCTTGCTCGAGCCCCAAGACAAGCTCAGGGAGCTCGACCCGGCGTCGAAGGCCCTGCAGCGGCTGTCCCTCCTCGAAGAGCTCAAGACCCTGCCCTTCGGTCCGGTCTGGGACGCCTATTGCCTCCGGAATTCTGTCCCGGCCGGCGAGGACTGGTTACGGGAAATCGAAGCCTACGAGCGCCGCGTCCTCAGCCGCCGCTGAGACAGCCTCCCGGCCTCTCGGACCTCCCGTGTCCGCGCCGGCTCGCAGGTCCCGGTTGACGAACGCCCTGTTTTGACTACACTGGTGGGGACAGGCTCCGGCCCCCGGCCGCGCCTCGACCGCCATGACCAGCGTTCAGAAGATGCCGCCCGCCGGCTTGGATCAAGCCGACACCTTCGACGCCGCGCGCGTCGAAAAGGCCAAAGACCTGCTCCATTTCCTGGCCAACACCGTCTCGGCGATGAAGATCTTCCCGAGCGAGCACGCCACGGTGAAGAATTTCATCGACCAGCTGACCCAGAAATTCTCGGCGTTCCTGGGCGCTTACGAAAAGTTCCAGGTCGGCATCGAGGAATACTCGTTCACTTATGGAGGAAACCCCGCCTTCACCGACGAGACCGCCATCAAGAGCCTGCCCTTCTTTTTCTTCAAGGACGGCCTGCAAATCCTCTTTTTCTATCAGGGGCTGGACCGCCCGGAGATCGTGGAATTCCTCGAGCTGATCAAGTCCGAGACGCAGAAGGCGGCCGAGGACAGCGATATCGTCGTCGCGCTGTGGGAGCACGACTTTCCCAACATCCAATACTACGCGCCGGACGAATTCCTGGAGAACCGGATCCTTGGCGAAATGCGTGACGCCCAGGCCATGCGGAATCTGCCGGACCTGCCTGAAGACCTCGCCAATGAGACGATCGAAGTGCGGGTCGACACCTCCAAGTTCACCGAGGGCCGGATCGACCTCGACCGCGAGGACCGAGGCGAGGTCGAAAAGGCCGCCGCCCGCCCGGACGAAGAGGACCTCCCTCCCGGTCCCGCAGCGGCGGAACCTGCGGCGGCCGCGGAGACCGATCCGAGCGAGCGGGGCCAGACTAGCCCGGCCGCGGCCATGGACCCGACCCTGACCGAGTCCGAGCTTCTTGCCCTCGAGACGATGGTCCGGGCCAACCGGACGATCTCGCCCGAGGAAGAGTACCTCGACCTGATGGTCGAGATCATCTACCTGGAAAAGAACGCGGCCAACTGCCAGGCCACTCTCGACACGCTCCTGGAGTACCATTTCGACCAGCTCCAGAGCGGCCACTTCCACGTCGCCGTGCTCATCATCCAGAAGATCCATGAGCTCGCCCGGCATCTCGAGGGAAACGCGGCCAAGGTCGCTCTTCTCGACGACTTCCTCCGGCGCACGGTCAGCCCCAAGACAGTCGAGGCCGTCCAGACGCTTCTGGCCAAGAAGAAAGCCATGGATTGGGAGTCCCTTTTGGGATTCTTCGAGCTGGTCGGTCCGCCGGCCTTGGGGCTCGCGGGCGATCTTTTCGAGATCGCGCCGGACGGCGAGGCCAAGCACAAGATCGTCGCCTTCATCGAAAGGACGGGCGGCCGCAATCCCGGGCTCGTCGCCGCGATGGCCGACAATGCCCGTCCGAAGCTGGCCCGCGAGATCCTCGGCATCCTGTCCCGCGTGCCCGACAACCGCGGCATCCCCCACCTCTCGGCGTTCGTGAACTTCCAGAACAAGGACATCAAATCCGAGACCATTCGTGTCTTGGCCCGCGCCCGGGACGAGATGGCCAACCACATTCTGGCCGGATTCCTCAACGATCCCGACGAAGAGGTCCGGATCCAGGCGACCATGTC
This sequence comes from Candidatus Aminicenantota bacterium, assembly GCA_017883305.1. Classification (GTDB taxonomy): domain Bacteria; phylum Acidobacteriota; class Aminicenantia; order Aminicenantales; family Saccharicenantaceae; genus RBG-16-66-30. The sequence goes on from JADGNU010000024.1 coordinate 8,427, forward strand.
CCTCGACCCTGCGAAGGGAGGGGCTCGGGTCCAACAAATCCTGCGCGAGGCTTCCTCACGGGAGTTCCAGGCGAAGAGCCTCAAAGAAAAGGAGGCCCTGCTCGCCTTCCTCGGCCGGACGCAGTCCCCGGAGGCCCTTGAATTCCTCCGTCGGACGCTCCGCAGGGCTCCCTTGTTCGGGTCAAAGAGACTTCTGGAGATCCGCCTGGCCGCCGTCGCCGGCCTCGAGAGCATGGGCACCGAGGAGGCTCTGGACGCCCTCCAAAAGGGAGTGATCGGGCGTACGAAAAAAGTCCGGGAGGCATGCGCGGCCGCGCTGGTCCGCCTGCCCCCCGCCGGGTCCGCGAAAGGCTAGAAAGACCGAATGGACGAGAAGGACCTCACTCCGTCAGGGACCGAGACCCAAGGCCCGCGAACGACCGGGGCCGAATCCAAGGCCTTCCAGAAGTCCGGCCTCGACCTGCTGACCCGGTTCTACATCGTCGACAAGGTCGCTAAGATCTACGACACGAAAAACGACGCCTTCCAGGAACGGGGCCGGTTGCTGTTCGAGGTCCTGGCGGCCGTTCTCAAGTCCGACGGGGAGGCCTCCCTCCGCGTCCGCCACGGCGTCCTGCTGTTCAACGGCGTCCGGCTCAAGTTCGGCGTCGGGACCTACGGCATGTTCAAGTCCGTGATCGAGGAGTTCCGCACCAGGAACGTCGAGGCCGTCACCTTCGTTCCCGGGATCACCCTGGAGGAGCTCTACGCCTTCATGTCCGTCTTCGCCAAGCGCGAGAAGAAGGACGAGGCTAGCTTCGACCAGCTCGCCGCCGACCTCGACGCCGCCGCCGTGTCCCACGTCGAGATCGAGAAGATGTCCGCCGAGGAGATCCCGCAAGGGCTCCATGAGAGCTCGGCCCGCCTCTTTTTTCTCAGCATCGTCCACCTCAAGGAATCGTTCGCCCGTGACCAGCGCAATGAGCCCATCAAGATCAGCACGACCCGGCGCCTCATGCAGTCGATCTACAACCACATCGTCGAGGACGAGGGCTTCGTCTATGGCCTGACCAACATCAAGAATCACGACGAGTACACGCTCAACCACTCGGTCAACGTCTGTCTGCTGGCCACAGCCCTCGGGCGGCGGCTCGGGCTGAGCCGGGCCGAGCTCGTCGATCTGGGCATGGCCGCCTTTTTCCACGACCTGGGCAAGACCGAGACGCCCCTGGAGATCCTGAACAAGCCCGGCCGCCTGACCGACGACGAGCGCGACATCATGGAAATGCACCCCTTCCACGGCGCCGAGAGGCTGGCCCTGCTCAAGGAGTTCCGGCGCCTGCCGCTCCGGGCCATCCACGTCGCCCTGGAGCACCACATCAAGGAGGATCTCTCCGGTTACCCGCGATATTTCAAGAAGGACGACGTCAACCTGTTCAGCAAGATCGTCAAGGTCGTCGACGTCTTCGACGCCATCACCACGAAGCGGGTCTACCGGACCAAGGACTTTACCCGGGCCGAGGCGCTGAGCCTCATGCTCGAACAGAGCGGCACGGAATTCAATCCGGTCATCCTCAAGGCCTTCGTCAACATGATGGGCGTCTTCCCCATCGGCACGCTGGTGGCCCTGACCACGGGCGAGATGGCCATCGTCCAGGACCTCAATCCCGACCCCAAGCTCGTTCTCCGGCCGTCGGTCAAGCTCATCACCGATCCGTCGGGCGCCAAGATCGACGGCGAAATCGTCGACCTGGCCGAGCGGGATGCCGCATCGGGCCGTTTCCGCCGGACGATCGCCACCGCCCTCGACCCGTCCAAGTACGGCATCGAGGTCGCCGACTACTTCCTGGCCGAGGCCGCCTCCGCGGTACGGCCCGGGGGTTCGACATGACGCCGCGTCCGCCAGTCCGATTGCGTTGTGAATACCTCGCCGAGCCGATCGGCGTCGATTCCCCCAGCCCTCGGCTCGCCTGGGTCGTCGAGAGCCCCGTCCGCGGTGATAGCCCCAAGGCCTATCAGGTCCTCGTTTCGTCCTCCCCCGAGCTCCTCCGGAGCGACATCGGCGACCTCTGGGACACGGGCCGGACCGAGGGCGGGAGTTTCGTTTCACTCGAGTACGCGGGGGAGCCGCTCGCGAGCTGCGCCCGCTGCGTCTGGAAAGTCCGCTGGTGGGACCACGAGGCCCAGGCCAGTCCCTGGAGCGAGACGGCCTCCTTTGTGACGGGCTTTCTGAATCCCGGCGAATGGAACGCCAAATGGATCGGCCCCCGCCACGTGACCGAGTTTCGCTCCAAGGGCACCGTCCTTCTCGGCCACCCCGGCGCCGACGACACGCAGGCCTGCGCGGTCTACCTCCGTCGTGAATTCGGGCTCAAAGACCGGGCCGCTCTGGCCATGATCTTCATCTCCGGTCTCGGCCATTACGAGCTCCGCCTGAACGGGGAAAAGGTCGGGACGAGCGTCCTCGATCCCGGCTGGACGGATTACCGAAAGAAAGCCCTCTATGCTTCCCACGACGTGACCCGGCTCGTCCGCGACCGGAACGTGGTCGGCGTCATCCTCGGCAACGGCCGCCACATCAAGAGCTACGGCTACGACGGGCCCAAGCTCGCCTGCCGCATCGAGGTCGAATACGAAAGCGGCGAGCGGGAGATCCTCTTTGCCGACCAGAACTGGCGGACATCGGACGGCCCCCTCCAGGAAAACGGCCTCTACTACGGCGAGCGCTATGACGCCCGCATCCTCATCGACGGCTGGGACCAGCCGGGCTTCGACGACAGGACCTGGGCCAAAGCCGTCCAGGTCACCGGCTGCCGGCTGGCCTCTCAGATGATGCCTTCCGTCCGCGTCGTCGAAAGCCTGACCCCGCGCTCGGTCCGGCGGCTTCCCTCGGGAGCCTCGATCGTCGATTTCGGTCAGAATTTTTCCGGCTGGACCCGATTGAAGGTCGAAGGCCCGATGGGCACGGAAGTGCGCCTCCGCCACGCCGAGCTCCTCAACGACGACGGGACGCTCAACCTCGGCCCCAACGAAAATGCCGAGGCCACCGACGTTTATATCCTTCGCGGCGGGGGGCCCGAGGTCCACGAGCCGCGGTTCACCTATCACGGTTTCCGCTACGTCGAGATGACCGGCTACCCCGGCGAACCCGGTCCCGACGCCCTCGAAGGCCGGTTTGTCCACTCGGACGTCGGGCGCGTGGGCGAATTCCATTCCTCGAACGAGCTCATCGACCGAATCCATCGAAACGTTATTTGGGGACAGCTCTCGAACCTCATGAGCATCCCCACGGATTGCCCTCAACGCGACGAGCGCCACGGCTGGCTCGGAGACGCCCACTTATCTGCCGAAGAGGCCGTGTTCAACTTCGATATGGCCGCCTTCTACGCCAAGTTTCTCGACGACATCCGTCTCGCTCAGAAGGAGGACGGCAGCCTTCCCGACGTCGCTCCGGCTTATCTCCCCCGGCTCTACCCGGCCGATCCCGCCTGGAGCTCGGCGTACGCGACGCTCGTCGAGCTCCTCTGGGACCATTACGGCGACCGCCGGGTTATCAACGTCCATTATGGGAGCCTCAAGAGGTACATCGACTTCCTCGGCCGGAACGCCGACGACAATATCATCCGCACGCTCGGCAAGTACGGAGATTGGTGCCCGCCCGGCGGCATCGTGCCCAAAAAAACGCCGGTGGACCTGACCTCGACCTGGTACTACTACCACGACGTCCTCATCCTCGCCCGCCTGGCTTCCGTCATCGGCCGCGGCGAGGAGGCCCAGCAGTATGGCCGGCTGGCCGCATCGATCAAAGCCGCCTTCAACGCGGCCTACCTCGGCGAGACGCAGTACGCCGCGATCCGGGTCAGCCCCGTGGACACCTATCCCAACCAGACCTCCAACATCCTGCCCCTCTATCTGAACATGGTCCCGGCCCACCGGAAGGATAAAGTCGCGGCCAGCCTCGTCCAAAGCGTCGTCCGTCAGCAGGATTGCCACGTCGATACCGGCATCCTGGGGACCCGCTACCTCCTCGACGTTCTGACCGCCAACGGCCAGGAAGAAGCCGCCTGGCGCGTGGCGACCCAAAAAAGCTATCCCGGCTGGGGCTACATGCTCGCCGAAGACGCCACGACTCTTTGGGAACGTTGGGAAAAGCTGACCGGGCCGGCCATGAATTCCCAGAACCACATCATGTTCGGCAGCATCGACGCCTGGTTCTACCGGGTCCTCGCCGGGCTCTCTCCCCTGCTTCCGGGATGGAAGGCCGTCCGCGTCCGACCGCACGCCCTGGGCGACCTGGCCTTTGTCGAGGCCGCCTTGGATACGGTCGCAGGCCGGGTCGCGGCGTCGTGGCGGAGGTCCGCCGAGGCGTTCTCCCTCGAGATCGCGATCCCCGTCGGCGCCACAGGCGAGATCCACGTCCCGTTGCTCTGGCCGGGGGGCCGGATCGTCGAATCGGGGAAGGTCTTGTGGCGGGCCGGGCACGCGATCGATGCCGTCCCCGGGATCGATCTTGCCGGCGATGACTCGGAACACGCTGTCTTCAAGGTCGGGAGCGGCGCCTACGCCTTCGAGCTGAAGAAAACCGCTTGACCCCGGCGGGCCGTTCCGTCAATCCAGATATTTTTTGAACAGCCGGGCGGCTTCGGCATAAGCCGCGATCGTGGCCCCGATCTCCTTCGCGCCGTGGGCCGAAGAGACCGCCCCGCCGCCGTGGACGACGTTGACGCCGTTGACGAGGAGGGCCAGCTTCAGCAGGTCTTCCCGCATGGGGAGGTCCGAACGGCGGGGATCGTGGATGTCTTCGGGGCGGTCGTACGCGACGTCCGCTGTGCGCGGAAAATGGACCATAAATAGAGAGCTGCCGCAAACGACATCGTTCCCGTCGCCCGTGCAGCGGGCTCGGATCCCCTCAGCGGCGAACACGCGCTCGATCTCCCGCCGGAGCCTCTCCCCCGACCGGGCGATCTTCGGATAGACCGTCGCCGCGTGATCGGCCAGATAGCCGAGCATGATCAACCCGGCCTTCATGTACTCCGAGTGGGCGGAGAAAGTGCCCCCCTCGAAATAGACGCGGTCGCCTCCGCCGCGGCCGTGCTCGCACTCTTCCATGATCTCGCGCGGCCCGATGACCGCCGCCACGGCGTGGCCGCCGCCGATGATCTTACCGAGCGTTGTCAAGTCCGGGCGGACGCCGTAGAGGGTCTGGACCCCACCCGGACAGAAGCGGAATCCCGAGATGATCTCGTCGAAGACGAGCAGGATGCCGTGTTTCGCGGTCAGCTGGCGGGCCCGCTCGAGGTACTCCTTCGAAGCCGCGAGGAAGCCGCCGACCCCGAGGAAGGGCTCGACGATGAAGCAGGCGATGCGGTCACCGTGCTCCGCGATGGCCCTTTCCAGGTCCGCGACATCGTTGAACCGGGTGACCAGTGTGCGCCGGACGATCTCATCGAGGAGCCCGGCGGATTCCCGGCCTTCGAATCCGTCATCGGCATGGAATTTGACACCCTTGAGCAGGTACGGGGAGGCGCCGTGCCAGCCGCCGCCGACCTTCAGGACGTGGTCCCGCCCCGTCAGCCCCTGGGCCATCATGACGGCGTACATGGTGGCCAGAGTCCCCGAGGTCGTGAAGCGGACCTTGGCCTCGCGGCCGCCAAGCCCCTGGACGAGGGCCTCGGCCAGCTCGATCTGATGGCCGGCCTCGAAGCCGGTGTGCAGGGCGCCGCGCTCGAGGCAGGCCGCGATCCGGCTGCGGATAAGCCGCGGATTGTGGCCGAGGATGTTGGCGTAGTGGCCCTGCCAATAATCGATGTAGGTGTTGCCGTCGACGTCCCGGACCGACGGGCCTTCGGCCGCCGCGGCAAAAAAGGGATAGGGGCGCCACAGCCGGATGGTGTGGCTCCCCCCCGCGATCATGACCTTTTCCGCCCGCCGAAAGATCGCCCGGCTTCGGTCCGTCTTCTTCTCATACTCCCGGACCAGATGGCCCCGGAGCCTGTCGAATCCTGTCATGGGTCCTCTTTTTCGAGTGTCATTTAACAACTGCCGGGGGACAAAGTCAACTCGAAACAGGTTGACCGGCCCCGTAACTTGCGGTAAAATAGCTATTTCCGGTACGAAAAGAATTGACTATGGCCGCCTTGAAGGACAAAAAGACGAATCGGGCCTGTGTCATCGGCCTCGATGGCGTGCCCTATGGCATGATCGTCGAGTTGGCCCGCCGCGGGGTCATGTCGACCATGGCCCGGCTCATGGACATCGGCAAGATCCACCAGATGCAGGCCAGCCTGCCCGAGATCTCATCGGTCTCTTGGACGGATTTCATGACCGGCACCAACGCGGGCACGCACGGCATTTTCGGATTCACCGATTTCAAGCCCAAGTCCTACGCGGTGCGCTACCCGAATTTCCTCGACGTCAAAGCCCCGACCATCTGGGACAAGCTCGGCGCGAAGGGTAAGAAGAGCGTTATCATCAATCAGCCCTCGACCTATCCCGCGCGGAAGATCGAAGGCGTCCTCATCTCGGGCTTCGTCGCTCTGGAACTGGCCAAGGCGGTCTGGCCCATGTCCTATCGGGCGGCCCTGGAGCAGATGGGTTACCAGATCGACGTCGACATCCTCAAGTGCCGCGAGAGCCCGGAGGTCCTCTGGCAGGAACTCAGCAAGACCATGGCCGGCGGCCAGAAGGCCCTGAACTTCTTTTGGGAGGAAGGCTGGGACTACTTCGAGTTCGTCGTCACGGGCACCGACCGGCTCCATCACTTTCTATGGCAGGCGTATGAGGACGTCAATCACCCGTCGCACCAGAGTTTCCTCGATTTCTACAGGCACATCGACCGGCTCATCGGCAAGATCGTCTCCGCCTACCACAAGCTGACGAACACCTACGCCGGGTTCTACATTCTGTCCGACCACGGCTTCACGGGCATCCAGCAGGAAGTCTATCTCAACGCCTGGCTCGAGAAGAACGGCTACCTGAGGTTCATCAAGTCCGAGCCGGAAAGCCTCGAGGATATCCATGGCCGGTCCCGGGCTTTCGCCCTCGATCCCAACCGGATCTACCTCAATTATAAAAACAAGTTCCCCAAAGGCTCCGTCGAGCGCTCGGCGCGACGGGCGCTCAAGCAGGACATCGCGTCCAAACTGGCCAAGCTCGAATACCAGGGCCGCCGGGTCGTTCACAAGGTCTTCATGGCCGAGAACGTCTATTCCGGGCCGCTGGCCTCTAAGGGCCCGGACCTTATCGTCGTCGGCGAGCCGGGCTTCGACATGAAGGGTTCGGTCAGAAAAAAAGACATCTTCGGGAGGTCCGGGCTCCAGGGCATGCACACTTGGAACGACGCGTTCTTTTGGGCCTCGGAGGACCTCGGCGACAACCTCAAGATCGCCGATGTCGCGCCGGTCATCCTGAAGAATTACTGATGAAGAGAACGAGCCTCCTCGTCGCGGCGACGATCTTCCTCCTCGCCGCCGCCTCTCCCCTGGCCGCCTATATCGGGCCGGGCGCCGGTTTCGCTTTTCTGTCCTCGTTCCTGGTCCTTTTCCTGACCTTCCTCCTGGCCCTGTTCTCGTTCGTGTCCTGGCCCTTCCGGTTCGTCTGGAGGGCGATCCGCGGCCAACGGGCCTACAAGAAAGGCCCGATCGAGCGCTTGGTCGTCCTCGGGCTCGACGGCATGGAGCCGACTCTGGCCGAAAAGTTCATGGCCGAGGGGAAGCTGCCGAACCTGAGCCGTTTGAAGAAGGAGGGGACCTACGCCCGCCTGCGGACGACCACGCCGGCCATCTCGCCCGTTGCCTGGTCCTCGTTCATGACCGGCTCGGAACCCTCCAAGCACAACATCTTCGATTTCCTCAGCCGCGACCCGCGGACCTATCTCCCCGATTTGTCCTCGGCCCGGATCGGCAAGTCCAAGCGGACGCTGGCCCTCGGAAAATACGTCATCCCGTTGTCGAAGCCGGAGATCCGGGGCATGCGAAAGAGCGTGCCCTTCTGGAAGATCCTGGGCGAGAAGGGCATTGCCTCGACGATCCTGAGGGTGCCCATCACCTTCCCGCCCGAAAAATTCAAGGGGCACATGCTCTCCGGGATGTGCGCCCCCGATCTCAAGGGCAGCCAGGGCACATTCGCCTTCTTCACCGAGGACGCCGACAAGGTCCGCAAGCACGAAGGCGGCGTGGCCGTCCTCGTCCGCCGGGAAGGGCAGGTCATCCGGACCGCGCTCTCCGGCCCGGAGAACTCCCTGCTCAAGAAGCCGGAAGAGATGCTCCTGCCCCTGACCATCACCATCGACCGGGAGGCCCGCGGGGCCTGGCTCGAGATCGAGGGGCAGAAGAAGTTCTTCGTCAGGGAAAAGACCTTCACCCCGTGGACGCCGGTCACCTTCAGGCCCGGCCTGGGCATGAAGGTCCGCGGCACCTGCCGCTTCCGCATCGCCTCTCTCGAGCCCATCTTCGAGATGTACGTGACGCCGCTCAACATCGACCCCGAGAAACCGGCCCTGCCGATCTCGCATCCGTTCATCTACTCCGTCTACCTGGCGAAGCTGCTCGGCCGCTTCATCACCCTCGGCGAAGCCAATGACACTTGGGCCCTCAACGAAGGGGCGCTCGACGAAGCGGCTTTCCTCGAGCTGACCTACGCCAATCACGCCGAATGGGAGGCCATGCTCGAGAACGCCCTGGCCAAGACGCCGCGCGGCGTCGTCGTCATCGTCTTCGAGACGACCGACAGCATCCAGCACATGTTCCTCCGCTATCTCGACAAGGGCCACCCGGCGCTCAAGGCCGGTCCGGCCCGGATGAGCGCGGCCGTCATCGAGGAGCTCTATCAGAAGATGGACGCTCTCGTCGGCCGGGTCGCCGGAGGCCTGGGCCCGAAGGGCGCCCTGTTCGTCATGTCCGACCATGGCTTCAAGTCCTTCCGGCGGGGC
>JADGNU010000025.1 GCA_017883305.1 Candidatus Aminicenantota bacterium
GAGCCATCCTCATCGCCGCTCCCCTCGGCGTCGGAACGGCCATCTACTTGACCGAGTACACCTGGGAGGGGCCGGTGACGCGGATCATCCGCTTCGGGGCCGAGTGCCTGGCCGGGATCCCATCGATCATCTTCGGCTTGTTCGGCTTCATCCTCTTCGTCACCAAACTCAGGTTCGGCTGGTCCATCCTCAGCGGCAGCCTGACCCTGGCCTTCATGATCCTCCCGACCATCATCCGGACAAGCGAGGAAGCCATCAAGAGCGTCCCGCCGGTCTATCGCACGGTCAGCTTCTCCCTGGGCGGCACGAAGTGGCAGACCGTCACCCGGGTCGTCGTGCCCTCGGCCCTGCCCGGCATCGTGACGGGCGTCATCCTCAGCGTGGGCCGCAGCATCGGGGAGACGGCGGCCGTCATCTTTACGGCCGGCAGCGCCCTGCGCCTGCCGACCTCGATCTTCTCGTCTTCACGGACGATGTCCGTGCACTTCTACATCCTGGCCCGCGAGGGCATCTCCATGCCCAACGCCTACGGCACGGCCGCCGTCCTCATCATTGCCATCCTGGCCATCAACCTCCTGACCTATTACCTGATGAACCGGTTCATCAAGAAGTACTCATGACGAACGACATCGCCATCGAGGTCCGCGGCTTCAGCCAGTTCTTCGGCCAGGTGCGCAAGCTCAAGGCCCTCGACCTCGACGTCAGGCGGAACGAGATCTTCGGGATCATCGGGCCCGCCCGGAGCGGTAAGTCGACCTTCCTCTGCGCCCTCAACCGCCTCAACGACCTTGTCCGGGGCTCCCGCCACGAGGGCACGATCCGGATCGAAGAGCGCGACATCTACGAGACCGGCGTGGACGTCGTCGCGCTGCGCCGCCAGCTGGGCATGGTCTTCGCGACCCCGGTCCCGCTGCCGCGCTCGATCTTCGAGAACGTCGCCTTCGGGGCCCGGCGGGCCGGCATCCGCGGCCGGGCCCGGCTCGACAGCCTCGTCCGTGACAGCCTGGAAAAAGGCGGACTCTGGGAGGAGGTCAAGGACAGGCTCGACACGAGCGGCCTGAAGCTCTCGGGCGGGCAGCAGCAGCGCCTCTGCCTGGCCCGCATCCTGGCCGTGGCCCCCGAGTTTATCCTGCTCGACGAGCCGACCTCGGGCCTCGATCCCATCTCCACGATGAAGATCGAAGAGTCCCTGCGCCGGCTCAAGAAGGAGTACACGATCGTCCTCGTCACCAACAACACCAAGCAGGCGGCGCGGGTGGCCGACCGGACGGCCTTCTTCCTCAACGGGGAGCTCGTCGAGGTCGGGCCGACGGCCAAGATCTTCACCGCTCCCGACGACACCCGGACCGACGACTATCTCCGGGGAAGGTTTGGGTAAGCGACCATGGCCGTCATCGAAGTCCGCGACCTCGACTTTTTCTACGGCAAGTTCCAGGCCCTGAAGGGGATCAGCCTGGACATCGAGAAAAACCGCATCACCGCCCTCATCGGCCCCTCGGGCTGCGGCAAAACGACCTTCCTCCGTTCGCTCAACCGGATGGCCGACCTCATCGACGACGTCCGGGTGACGGGAAAGGTCCTCCTCGACGGGCAGGACATCTATGCCCCCGGCATCGACCTCCTGGACCTCCGCAAGAAGGTCGGCATGGTCTTCCAGAGGCCCAATCCCTTCCCGCTGAGCATCTTCGATAACGTCGTCTACGGACTCCGGGTCCACGGCCTCCACGATCCCAAGGCCCTCGAAGCCAGGCTCATCCGCAGCCTCGAGGCGGTGCACCTCTGGGACGAGCTCAAGGACCGGCTCGACGAGAACGCCCTCCGGCTTTCGGGGGAGCAGCAGCAGCGGCTGTGCATCGCCCGCCTCGTCGCGGTCGAACCGGAGATCCTGCTCATGGACGAGCCCTGCTCGGCCCTGGATCTGGCGGCGACGGCCAACATCGAAGACCTCATGGCCGAGCTCAAGAAGCGCTATACCATCGTCATCGTCACCCATAACATGCAGCAGGCCGCGCGCGTCTCGGACGTCACCGGGTACTTCCTGCTCGGCGAGCTCGTCGAGATCGGGGAGACCCGGACGATCTTCACCAACCCGCGGGACCCCCGGACCGAGGATTATATCACCGGCCGATTCGGATAGATTTTGGGGTATAATGATCCCGCGTGTCTCCATGGGAGGGACGAACGATGAAAAAACCGTTCCTGATGGCCGTCGCGGCGATCGCGCTCGAAGGCCTGCTCACGTCCTGCATCCTGGTCTCGGATCCCGAGGGAGAGCCGGGCTGGAGGACTACCCCCGAATCCAGTAGCAAACCCAGAGTCTCCGGATCGGAATTCCGCCAGACGTTTCCCTTTACGCCGGGCGGGACCCTGTCGCTGGAGAACGATTACGGCGACGTCGAGATCACGGGCTGGGACCGTGACGAGGTGGAGGTCGTGGCCAAGGCGGCGACCGGCGCAGCGCAGCTGCAGCGATCGGCCCGCCAGTCCCGCGGCCGCGGGGGCAGTCCCGAGGTCGAGGTCCGGGAAACGAACGAAGGGCTCCTTATCCGGACGCCCACGTTCGAAGGGCCCGGCCAGGCCCCGGCCGCGAACTACGAGGTCCAGGCCCCCAACTCGGTCGTCCTGACCGGGATCCGCATCAGCGAGGGCAATCTCACGGTCGCCGACGTCTTCGGGCGGATCGACGCCTCGGTCGACCTGGGGGACCTGACCGTCAGGAACTACTCCGGCCCCCTGCGTGCGACGGTCGGGACCGGCAACGCCGACGTCGAGGTCCTCGACCTCCGCGACGGGGACGAGATCTCGATCACCTCCCGGAGGGGCGACGTCTTCCTCCGCCTGGAATCCGGAGTGGGGGCGATCATCGAGGCGGACGCGCCCAACGGCCAGGTCAGCAGCGACTTCGACCTCGGCATGAAGCTGCCCGCCTCGACCGTCAAGGGCTGGATCGGGCAGGGGGGGCCGACGATCATTCTGAGGGCATCCGCAGGCCGGATCCGGATCATCAAGACGGTGGCCGCCGGCGCGACCTTGGCGGCGGCGAAAGCAGGGAAGTGAGGATGACCATGGACGAGCTTCATCGCGACGAAGAACCGTTGGAGGAGCCGACCGAAGAGCGGCGAAAGATCTGGGGACTGGCCGTAGCCATTCTGGCCATCCTGGCGGTCATCGCGGTCCTCTATTATTTCTTTTTCATGAAGAAACCGGGACCTCCGGCGGCCGCGCCGGCGGCCGAATCCGCGCTTCCGGCCGAAAGCAAAAAAGCGCCCGCCGTGCCGGGGCTGGAGCCCCTGGCGTTCCCGGCGGTCCCGCTCGCGGCGAGTGACGAGACCGTCCGCCAATTCGCGGCGGCGATGTCGGTCAACCCGGAATTCGCCAAATGGATCCTGACCAAGGACCTCATCCGGACATTCGTCGTCTCCGTCGACAATGTCGCCAACGGGTCGAGCCCTAAGACCCACATCGATTTCTTCAGCCCGGAGGGGGGCTTCCGCGTCTCGAGGTCGAAAGGCGGGACGCGCGTCGATCCGGCCACCTACACCCGCTATGCGCCGGTCGTCGGAGTTGTCCAGTCGATCGACGCGACGGCCGCCGTCCGCCTTTACCGGGCCGTCGAGCCGCTCCTGCAGGACGCGTATAACGAGCTCGGCTACCCGGGGGTCGATTTCGACGACACGGTCGTCCGGGCCATGTCGGAGCTTCTCGAGACTCCGGTCGTCGACGGGCCGATCGGTCTGGAACAGAAAGTGCTGAGCTATGCGATGACCGACGAGACGCTCGAGGCGTTGAGCCCGGCCCAGAAGCAGCTTCTGAGGATGGGCCCCAAGGGGGTCCAGGCCGTCCACGACAAGATCAGGCAGGTGGCGGCCCTCCTCGGGGTGGCGTCATCGCGGCTGCCGCAGACGAAGGCCCATTCGGCGGTCGCCCGCTAGCGCGGCCGCTCACTTCCAGCGGAAGGGCTTTTCCTTTCTGAAATCTGGGACGAGGTGCTCGTCCGCCTCGAAGGGATCCGGCTGCAGGAAGAGGTGGTCGAGGCCGAGAGCGAGGGCCTGGTCGGCCGCCCGCCGGTGCTCTTCCCGGGACACGCTCCTCTGGATCTCCTCCGGCGCCCTGAAACAGGGATGGTACTGGCTCATCAGGCTCAGGCCGATATAGGGCGAGAGGTTCTTGCCGATCCAATCCAGGAGGGTCAGGGTGTCCTCGACCGCTCCAGGCAGGACCAGGTGCCGGACGACGACGCCCCGGCGGGCCGTCCCGTTCTTGGTCAGGTCGAGGGCAGGCTGCTGCAAAGTCATCTCCCGGACGGCTTCGGAGGCCTGGGCGAAGTAATCGGGCGCGGCGGAATATCTTTTCGAGAGCGCCGGTGAATGGTACTTCAGGTCGGGCAGGTAGACGTCGACGATGCCCTCCAGGGCCTGGACGACGGCCAGGCTGTCGTAGCCGTTGGAATTCCAGACGAGCGGAATCTCGAGCCCTTGAGACAGCGCGATGCGCAGGGCCCTCAGGATGGGCAGGACGACGTGGCTCGGCGAGACGAAATTGATGTTGTGGGCGCCCTCGGACTGGAGCCGGAGCATCAACGAAGCGAGCTCCTCGTCGGTGACGGGCTGGCCTTCGAGGAGCCAGCTCAGCTGGTAGTTCTGGCAGAACACGCACTTGAGATTGCAGCCCGAGAAGAAGATCGTTCCCGAGCCGGACTTGCCGCTGATGACCGGCTCTTCACCGAAGTGGAGCAGGGCGTGGGACACGGAGGCCATATGGCCCGTCCGGCAGACGCCGTCGGCAGCCTTTGTCCGGTCCACCCGGCAGTCGCGGGGGCAAAGCGTGCAGCACGTCTCGAGAGGGGAGAGCCGGTCCAGGGCTTTCCCCACCCTGTCGATCTTCCTTTCGTTGGCCATGACCTTATTCTATGGGGTCGGACCACAGCAAGTCAATTATTTGCATCGATTTAAACCAAGTCCGAGGCCCATTATTGGGCTTAACTGAGCGTTTTTGGCACTAGAAATGATTGACCACGCCACAAGCCAAGTCAATCATTTTTGGCACCAAAAATGCGGGACTTAGCTCTTTTCAGCCTCGATATTTGGGGTTAATTGACTGATTAAAAAGGCTATTGCTGTGGTCCGACCCCATTATGGTATTATGGGGCGATGGAACTGCTCAAGAAGATCCTCGACATCGCGCTGCATATCGACAAGTACCTCAGCGCCATCATCCTTCAATATGGCATCTGGACCTATGCCATCCTGTTCGTGGTCATCTTCATCGAGACGGGCTTCGTCGTCATGCCCTTCCTGCCGGGCGACTCGCTCCTCTTCGCCGCCGGGACCTTCGCCGCCCTCAAGGCCCTCAAGATCGGCTGGCTCCTCCTGATCCTCTCCGTGGCCGCGGTCCTCGGCGATACGGTCAACTATTGGGTCGGGCGCCGCCTTGGCCCCAAGGTCTTCAGCCGGGAGGACGCCCGTTTCTTCAAGAAGGAATACCTCGACCGGACCCACGCCTTCTACGAGAAGCACGGCGGCAAGACGATCATCATCGCCCGCTTCGTCCCGATCATCCGGTCCTTCGCCCCCTTTGTCGCCGGCGTCGGGCGGATGTCCTACGGCCGGTTCCTGTTCTTCAATGTCATCGGCGGGGTCGGCTGGGTCCTCCTGCTCACCGGGGCGGGTTACTTCTTCGGCACCCTCCCCGTTGTCAAGAACAATTATTCCATCGCCGTCCTGGTCATCATCGCCATCTCGACGGTGCCGATCGGGGTGGAATACTTCCGGAATCGCAGGAAGAAAGCTTCTGGGCCTTCGAAGGACCTGGCTTAGGCGGGCCGCCGGACTTTGGCCGGGGCGATGGTCCTGGCGATCCGGCGCAATTTTCCCGAGCGCAGCGCATGGTGTGCGGTCATGTCGGTGTGGAGCGGCGTCAGGGAGATGTAGCCCGCGTGCGCGGCCATGACGTCGGTGCCTGAGTCGCCGACGCGGCGCGGCGTCCCCGTCCCGATCCAATAGTAAGAAGAATTTCGGGGATCGGTCTTCTCGATGATCTCCGGGTCGTAGAATTTCCAGCCCAGGCGCGTGATCTTGACGCCCCTGATGGGGGCCGGCGGGATGTTGACGTTCAAGGCGGTCTCCGGGGGCAGGCCATGGGCGAGAACGTCCGAGGCGACCATCCGGACGATCTCCGCAGCGTATTTCAGGTCGAATCGCCCCTCGGCGTCCGGCAGCAGGGAGACCGCGATCGACGGGATGCCGTGAAAGGTCCCCTGGATGGCCCCGGCGACGGTCCCCGAATAGTTGATGTCCTGCTGGCCGAGATTCGGACCCGGGTTCATGCCCGAGATGATGAGGTCCGGACGGCGCGGCAGGAACTTCTGGAGCGCGAAATAGATGCAGTCGACGGGCGTGCCCTCGACGGCCCAGACGCGGGGCTTGATGAGTTGCGCGCGGAGCGGCTGGCGCAAGGTGACGGCCAGGGAACACGCGCTCTTCTCCCGGTCCGGGGCCACGATGTAGGTGCGTCCGACCGTCGCCAGCTTCCGGAACAGGATCTGGATCGTCTCGCGGTAGAACCCGTCGTCGTTCGTCAGGAGGATCGTCGGGCGGCGCGTCCGGCCGCCGGCTTTCGGGGAGTCCGTCACGCCGGCTTCTTGATCATGATGAGGAGCATCTTGAACCGCGTCACCGCCTTCAAGGCGTGCGGCACGGCCGCCGGCATGATGATCATCTCTCCCGGCTTGACCCGGTTCGCCCGGCCGCCGATCGTGATCTCGGCCTCGCCGTCGAGGTCGATGACCAGGGCGTCGAAGGGAGCCGTGTGCTCGCTCAGCTGCTCGCCCTCGTCGAACGCGAAGGCCGTCACCGTTCCCGCGGGCTGGCTGACGATCTCGCGGCTGACGACAGCGCCATCCTGATAGCTGACGAGCCCGGCCAAGGCGATCGCCCGGCCCTTCAAGTCTTGCGCGCCCGTCTCTTTCTTCATTGCGGCCATGGCCGAACGCCTCTCGCTGGGGTTTATGACGAAACGGGGTCTAGGGGGAAACAAATGGTCGGGACGGGCGGATTCGAACCGCCGACCCCATGCACCCCAAGCATGTGCGCTACCGGGCTGCGCCACGTCCCGAACCAGGCCCCTCATTATACCAGAAAGCGGGGATTTTTCAGGCCTTTTTTTTGGGACCGCCGTCGAGCTTGGAGACGATGTCCTGGAGCTCGTCGCGGACCGAGTTGAGGGTTTTGCGGAGCCTCTCCGGGTGGACGGGATTGGACCGGCCCAGGCCGAATTCGTCCTCGATCCGCCGCTTGATGCCGGCCACCGTCAGCGTCTTCATGTCCATGAGCTCCCGGACCCGGGCGATGATGGCCACGTCCTGTTGACGGAAGAACTTCTCGCCGCTCCCGGTCAGCCCGGCGCTGAGGAAAGGGAATTCCCCCTCCCAGGCCGTCAGGGTCGCCGCGTCCACGCCGGTCAGGCGGCAAACCTCATCGAGCTTATAAACGAGCTTCGCCTTCGATTTTTCGTCCTTGACGGGCTTCGGTGGAGCGGTTTCTTTTTTCACGGCGTTCGAAGGCCAAATCTAGCATCTTTCTAGGGGTTAGGTCAAGGCGCGGGCCGGGTCCGCCGCCGGCCGGTTGTGATATAATCCCAGGACGATGACGCCCTCGGACGCGAAAAAGAAGGACAGGGACAAGGATAAGACCAAAGGCCTGCGGGCGCCGCTCGCCGAGCGGATGAGGCCCCGGACCTTCGACCGCGTCTACGGCCAGGACCACATCCTGGGCAAGGGCAAGCTCCTGTCCGAGCTGATCGAGTCGAACCAGCTCGTCTCTATCATCTTTTGGGGACCGCCGGGCTCGGGCAAGACGACCCTGGGCATGATGCTGGCCCGCCACTTTGACCTGCCCTTCGAGTTCTTCAGCGCCGTCCTGTCCGGGATCAAGGAGGTCAAGGAGTTCATGGCCCGGGCCGAGCAGCAGCGACGCCTCTTCGGCAAGCCCATGATCCTGTTCATCGACGAGATCCACCGCTTCAACAAGGCCCAGCAGGCCGCCTTCCTGCCCTACGTCGAAAAGGGCGACATCATTCTCTTCGGGTCGACGACGGAGAATCCCTCTTTCGAAGTCATCGCGCCGCTCCTGTCCCGGACCCGCGTCCTCGTCCTGAAAGAGCTCGACGGGGAGGCCCTCGGCCACATCCTCCGGGACGCCCTCGAGGACAAGGAGCGCGGCCTCGGCACGGCCGGGCTCGCGATCGACCCCGGCGCCCGGGACATGCTCATCGACTATGCCAACGGCGACGCCCGCCGCGCCCTGAACACGCTCGAGATCGCCGCCGGCCTGGCCCGCACGAAGACGATCTCCATCGAGAACGTTCAAGAAGCGCTCCAGCAGCGGACCCTCCTCTATGACAAGTCGGGGGAGGAGCACTATAACCTGATCTCGGCCCTCCACAAGAGCCTCCGCAACAGCGACGTCGATGCCTCGCTCTATTGGCTCGTCCGGATGCTGGCTGCCGGCGAAGACCCCCTTTATGTGGCCCGGCGCATGATCCGCTTCGCCTCCGAGGACATCGGCCTGGCCGACCCTCAGGCCCTGGCCCTGACCCTGCACGCCAAGGAAGCCTACGATTTCCTGGGTTCTCCGGAAGGGGAGCTGGCGCTGGCCGAGGCGGTCATCTACCTGGCGGCGGCGCCGAAGAGCAATCGCATCTACACCGCTTATGGGGCCGTCCAGCACGAGATCGAGCGGAGTCCGCACGAACCCGTGCCGCTCCAGATCCGGAACGCCGTGACCTCCCTCATGAAGGAGATCGGCTACGGCAAGAGCTACCAGTACGCCCACGACAGCGCCGCGGAGACGACCGATATGGAAACCATGCCCGAGCGACTCAAGGGCCGGAAATACTATGAGCCGGGGGAGCTCGGCTTCGAGAAAGAGATGCGCAAGCGCATCGACTGGTGGGACGCCCTGAAAGCCCGGATCAGAGAAGGCAAGACGCGGGAGGGCGGCGAGGACAAGAAAGAAAAGTCCTAAGTCTTCTCCTCAGGGGACGGCGGGCCGTCCTTGTCCTCTTTTTCCTTGAACAAGTAGTAGACTTCCCAGCTGATGTCGTCGGCCAGGCAGCCGATACAGGACTTTGGGGTCGTGGCGATCTCGTCGTCGGCGATCTTGTCCCTCAGGATCTTCTTGACGATGCGGCGGATCTTGTACAGCAGGATGTAGTTGACCATGCCCGGCTCTCAGGCGGGAATGATACCAGTTTCGGCCCGCCGGTGCCATAGCGGACCTCAGCATATCCCCTCAGCCGGGCCGCGGAGGGACCTCGGGGATCGGCAGGGAGCGGACTCCCGGAAGCGACCATCAGAAGTGCGGCGGAGAGGCATGGAACCGAACTTCTGAGAAATATCCGGAAAAAGCCTCTTCTAGGATATTTATCAGAATCGGGGCTTCGAGCACTCAGCCCCTTCTTCCGCGGCCTCACCGCGCACGGCTATTAGATGATGTTGATTCCGACATGGCTGTAATATAATAGCCCGGGATAAATGGACAAATTCAAGACCATCGCGGCTCTTTCCGTCCTCGTCGCACTGACTGCGTGTGCCTCACAGACCGATAAACCTCTTATCGATCCCTTTCCCTTGCGTCTTCCGCTTGCCGAGGTCGGGACGCTCGATATCGACGGCCACGTCGTCGGACAGCCGCGGGCGCGGGACGGAATCGTCTATTACGCCACGAGTGAAGGGGATCTCACGGCGGTCGTCGTCCGGTCCCAGACTATCTTCTGGCGCTTTAAAGCCGACCATCCCTTGACCGCGGGCCCGGAGCTCGGAGAAGACCGCATCGTCCTCCGCGATGACGCGAACACGATCTATGTCCTCGACGCCAAGGGCGCGCTCGTCTTCAAGAAGATCTTGGACGAGCCGGTGACGACCGCGGTCAGGCCCAAAGACGGCAAGCTCTATTTCGGCACATCGGGCGGGAAGGCCGCGGCTCTCGACATCGCCGCGGGCGGGACGCCGCTCTGGGAGTATCGAACCCCCGGGTCCGAAGCCGCCGTCACGGCAGGCCCCGTATTTGCCGGCGACCGGGTCGTCTTCGGCACCGCCGAAGGCCGGATCCTGGCCTTAGGAGAGGACGGCAGCCTAGTCTGGGAATTCGCCGCCGATGGAGCGATTCGTACCGACCCGGTTTCCTCCGGCGGGCGGCTCTATTTCGGGACGGAAGGCCGCCGCTTCTATTGTCTGAAAGCTACAAAGGGCAGGAAGATCTGGTCCCGCCGGCTCCAGGGAGCCCCCGTCCAGCCTGCGCTCGTCCTCGACCGCCGGCTCGTTGTCGCCGCCTCGAACAGCGTCGTCTATTTTCTCGCGCGCCGGGGCGGCTCGATCGTTTCCTGGGAGCCGGTCCCGTCGAGGATCATCTACGAGCCAGTAGCGGCCGATCCCTTCGTCCTCGTCTCCGCGGCTTCGCCGGGCATCAAATCCCTGAACGCCCTGACCGGAAGCCGAGTCGGCGAGCACCCTACGGCAGGACTCGTCGTCGCCGGGGCCGTCTGGTCGCCGCCCTTCGTCATCCTCTTTGAAGAGGATCCCGATTCCGGACGGCAACGGCTGGCCGTGTTCAAGTCCCGCCAGGGCCCCGTGGACATCGCCCGTCGTCCTGGATTAATCTAGAGGGGACCGAGGAGGACGATATGAAGATCGGGATCATTATCTGCAGCCGCTATCAGTCCTGCGGCGGAGGGAAGTGCTTCAGGGCCGTCCGGGAACGCGCTGGCGGATTCGCCCGCTATCCCAAGGAAGAACCCCTCGAGATCGTCGGGTTCTCGAACTGTGGCGGTTGCCCCGGCGGCAACATCGAGTATGTCCCGGAGGAGATGAAAAAGAACGGCGCCGAGGCCATCCACCTGGCTACAGGGTTCGTCGTCGGCTACCCGCCGTGCCCTTATATCAGCCAGTTCAAGCAGTTCATCGAGTCCCGCTACGGGATCCCCGTGGTCGTCGGCACGCACCCTATTCCCTGGAAGTATTACGAGGCCCATCAGAAGCTGCCCTACTGGAAAGACATGAAAATGGGGGAGATCGCCGGCGACCTCATGAAGGAGGATCGGGCGGTCATGGAAGCCTACAACTGAAAGGAAGAACGCGATGACCCGCGATGAAGCTTTGGAGCTGCTCAAACAGCATCTCACGAACAAGAACCTGATCAAGCACTGCCTGTCCGTCGAGGCCTGCATGCGGGCCTTGGCCGTCCGCCTCGGCCACGACCCCGAGCCCTGGGCCCTGGCCGGCATCCTCCACGACCTCGATTACGAGGTGACGGATAAGAGCCCCGAGTTCCATACGACGGAGACGGTCAAGATCCTGCGGGAGAAGGGCATCCCCGAACCGATCATCCACGCCGTCCAGGCCCATGCCGGCAAAGTGCCCTGCGAATCGCCGATGGACTGGGCCATCTATTCCGTCGACCCGCTGACCGGCTTGATCATCTCCGCGACCCTGATGCACCCGACGAAGAAGATCAAGTCCATCGACCTCGAATTCCTCAAGCGCCGCTATAAGGAGAAGAGCTTCGCCAGGGGTGCCCGGCGCGAGGAGATCGAGCAGTGCCGCAACCTCGGTCTGGAGCTCGACGAGTTCCTGTCGATCGCCGTTGCGGCGATGCAGGGGATCGACGGCGAGCTAGGGCTCTAGACTTATTTCAGGACATCCACGTTCACGCCGAGCTCGAAGTAGCGGCCCCGCCAGGGGAAGCCGGGCTCGGTGTAGAAATAGTGGTTGAAGATGTTCCCGAGCCGGACGAAGATCTCGTAGCGTTCGTTGAGGGTGTAGCCGGCAATCGCATCCAGGTTGAAGAACGAGGGGATCTCCAGCAACGTGGCCGGGTTCGTCCGGGAGTTCCACCACCAGGACTTCGAGCCCAACAGCCCGTAGAGGGCCAGCCGCACGCCCTTGGCCGGGAAAACCGAGGCGTCGAAATTGAGGTTGTGCTTGGGCTGGGCGTCGAGCGGCCGCGCGTCCGTGTCGTTCCGGTGGTCGAGGTAAGTGTAATTGGCGGTCGCGGCGACCCCGCGCGTTGCCTTTTGGACCTGGACCTCGAAGCCGTT
Source organism: Candidatus Aminicenantota bacterium (assembly GCA_017883305.1). Lineage (GTDB taxonomy): Bacteria > Acidobacteriota > Aminicenantia > Aminicenantales > Saccharicenantaceae > RBG-16-66-30. The sequence continues at coordinate 12,094 of JADGNU010000025.1, forward strand.
GATGTGGGCCCGGCCGACGTTAAAGTATCGCCGCGTCCCGTCGGGCAGACTGACGGAATCGATGAAATTCCTGAACCTGTTGAAGAAGACGCTCCCCGTGACGAAGAGCGGGCCGTTCCAGGTCGCGGCCAGCTCGAAGGACGTTCCGGATTCCGCGAGGAGGTCCGGGTTCCCCGAGCTCAGGGAGTAGAGCGAGCGCATGGACGGAAAGCGGGACTTGCGGGCGAACGAGACGTGGAAGTCGAGGTCCTGGTTCGGGGTGAACTTGAGCCCGATCAGGGGATTGAGCGAGGTGTTGTTCGAGCCGCCCTGGTACTTTTCGATGACATCGAGGCTCAGGCCCCCGATGACTTTCCAGCGGTCCGTCAAGCTGAAGTGGTCTTCGGCCCCGGCCGAAAATGTCCCCTGATTGAAGCGGTCCCAGGGCAGGCCGTTATCGTCCTGGATGCGGGCGATGTCCTTCTGGTAGAGAAGGCTCGTCTTGACGGTGTTCCGCTCGCCGGTGGGCAGTTCAGCCAAGGCGAACCCGCCATAGGAGGAATTGTCATAGGTGCTCGACGTATCGAGATCGGTCATGGCCGGGTCGTTGAACATGTCGAGCGTGTTGTAGTAGTTGACATAGAAGGCGCGGAAGCGCAGGAAGGCGTCCCCGCCGAGAGAAGTGAATCCGCCCGCGTTGAGGGTCGAGCGGTCCCACTTGGGAAAGCGCCAGAAGCGGGCCCTCTGGGTGAACAGGGCCGGAGGCATGCCGTACTCGGAGTGGTACAGCCCCCCGTTGACCATGATCTCGGTCGAGCTCGAGGGCGTGTAGTAGAGCTTGCCGTTGAGGTTGAGGCGCTCGAAGTCGCTGTTGGTCCGCAAGGTCCGGCCGCTCACCGGATCGGGATATTTAAACCCGTCGGAGCCCTGATAGAGGACATCGCCCGCGAGCGAGAACTTCTTCCAGCTGTACGACGCGTCCGCGCCGAGGCCCTTGGTGTCCTTGTCGCCGTAGCTCCCGGTCAGCGTCAGGCTCGGCTCTGCGGTCGGACGGCGGGTGATGACGTTGACCAGGCCGCCCAGGGTGTTCGGCCCGTAGAGGACGGACGAAGGTCCCTTGGTCACCTGGACCGTGTCGATGCTGCCGGCGGAGATGGTTTTGAGATCGAAAGTGGAGAAATAGGGTTCGTAGACGGGGACGCCGTCGACGAGGAGGGCGATCCGGTTGGCCCCGACGCCGCGCAATTTCAGGGTATAGGTGTCCTTGTCCCCGAAGGTGACCATGGAGCCCGGGATGAACTTGAGGATATCCGAGAGGTCGCGGGGCTTGAGCGCGTTGATCTCCGAGGAGAGGACGGTCGATACGGTGGCCAGCGGGACGTCTTTGGGTGACTTGCCCACGACCAGGATCTCTTCGGTGATCCGGACCTGTTTCTCTTGTTCCTTCTTGGCCTGCTGCTCGGTCTTCGTTTCCTGGGCCAGGAGGGGGGACAGGCCAGGGGCCAGGGTCAGGAGGAGCACGGCGACGGCGGCGAACTTAGGGGAGGGGTGCAGAGGTGAGCTCACGACATTCTCCTTTTCAAAATGGAAGGACAAGCCGTTTCCCGCTTGTCCCTAACGGTCGGAGAGCCTGGCCGGATAAGGCTTTAGCTCCTCCGACTCGGAGCGAGCCGTAGCTTAGCAGAGGCCCGGGCGCCTGTCAAACGGATCGGGCCCGTGATCAGGCGACCTTTTGCAGCTTGCTGTGCTTGGCACCGTACATGAAGTAGATCGCCAGGCCGGCCAGGAGCCAGATCCCGAAACGGATCCAGGTCACCTTGGGCAGGCTGTACATGAGGTAGAAGCAGAAGCCGACCGTGATGAGCGGGGTGAACGGGACTCCGGGGGTCTTGAACTTCCGCTCGACCTCGGGCCGGGTCTTCCGCAGCAGGATGACGCCGATGGACACCAGGACGAACGCGAAGAGCGTGCCGATGTTGCACAGGTCGATGATCATCGGCAGGGGGAAGAGGCCGGCGATGAGGGCCGTGGCGACGCCTGTGATCCAGGTGCAGAGGTGGGGCGTCCGGTGCTTCGGATGGACCTTGGCGAAGGCCGGGGGCAGGAGACCGTCGCGGGCCATGACCATGAAGATGCGGATCTGGCCGTAGAGCGTGACCAGCAAGGTCGAGATCATGCCGATGATGGCCCCGGTCGCGACGAGCGCCCCGCCCCATTGGATGCCGATGCGACCCAAGGCCGCGGGCAGGGCGTTGCCGACGTCGATCAGCTTGTAGGGGACGATGCCGGTCAGGACGAAGGCGACGGAGATGTACAGGACGATGACCACCCCGAGGCAGATCATCAGACCGAGCGGGACGTCCCTCTTCGGGTTCTTGGTCTCTTCGGCCGCCGTCGAGACGGCATCGAAGCCGATATAGGCGAAGAAGATGATGGCCGCCCCGGCCATGACGCCCTTCCAGCCGAAGGGCATCATGGGCCGGAGGTTGGCCAGGCTGACGTGACCGATGCCGAGCACGACGAAAAGGATGATGACGGCGATCTTGACGAGGACGATGATGTTGTTGATCTTGGCGCTCTCCCGGATGCCGATGTAGAGGACCCAGGTGATGAGCAGCGTGATGACGATGGCCGGGACGTCGACGATGCCGCCGGACATGACGATGCGTCCATTGACCGTCGTGATCGGCGGGGTGATCAGAGCTTTCGGCAGCTTGACCCCGAGGCCCTGGATGAGGCCGATGAAGGTCGTCGACCAGCCGGAGGCGACGGCGCTCGCGGCGACAAGGTATTCGAGCATGAGGTCCCAGCCGATGATCCAGGCGATGACTTCTCCGAAGGCGACATAGGAGTAGGAGTAGGTGCTTCCGGCGACCGGGAACATGCAGGCCAGCTCCGAATAGGTCAGGGCGCAGAAGCCGCACGTGACGGCGGCGATGATAAACGACAGCAAGACGCCTGGGCCCGCGAGCTGGGCCCCTTGGCCGGTGGCCACGAAGATGCCCGTCCCGACGACGGAGCCGATGCCCAGGGCAGCCAAGTCGACGGCCCTCAGATTCTTCTTGAGCTCGGTATGCTCCGCAGCCTCGTTGATCTGGGCCGGGGTTTTTGTCTTCCAGATGTTCATGCGCTGCCTCTCCTCGGAACGCTAAGGAGGGGGATTATACTCAAACCGGAACGGAAAGCAATCCCCGGAATTCCGGGGACATGCGGAAAATTGCCGGGACACGATCCCTTTTCAGGAGAAATGGGTCATGTCCCGAATTTTCGCTTCGCGTCCCCGGAATTCCGGTTTGACAATGGCGACCCGTTCGGATACCTAGAGAGATCGACCTTTGCGACCGAGGAGGCGCCCATGAAGATCCGCCGGCTTTCGCTCGTTTGGCTGGCCGCCTGCGCGGCCATCGTCCTCTCCTCCTGTTCGGGAAGCGCCACGTCCCGGGCCCTCGATTCGATCAGGGCGGCGGACATGACCTTCCACCTGAAATTCCTCGGCTCTCCGGAGTTCCACGGGCGGAGCACGCCCTCGACCGAGCTCGACATCGCCTCGCGGTACATCGCCCTCGTCGCCGAGCGGATCGGTCTCAAGCCGCTGATGCCGGGCGGCTCCTATTACCAGGAAGTCCCGGTCGAGGTCACGGCGGTGTCGCCGTCCGCCTCGCGGCTCGTCCTCTCCACGGCCTCCGGCGAGCGGACATTCTCCTTCCCGATGGACGCGACCGTGGGGCGGTCGTTCGAGCCGGCCAAGGCCTCGGGCGAGATCGTCTTCCTGGGCTATGGGCTCAGCGCCCCCGATCTCGGCTGGGACGACCTCGCGGCGTTTGACGTCAAGGGCAAGATCGCCGTTATCCTGGAAGCCGCGCTCCCGGACGGGCATCCGCTCGATCCGGCCAAGAACCGCAGGCTCCTCGGCGGCCGGGCCGGCGTCCTGCGGGAACGGGGCGCTGAGGCCGTCGTTACGATCGTCGACCAGGCGCGCGAGTCCCGGCTCGAAGAAAAAGGACTGTCTTTCGATCTCCCCGAAAGGGTCAAAGTCCCGGACATCGTCACGGCCGCCGCGGGGACCGCACCGAACCGGCCGGCCGCTCCTTTCCCCCAGGTCGAGGTCCGCCGCGGACCGGGCGCCGAGATCCTGGGATGCGACCGGGACGAGTTGGACCGGATGTCCGACGTCCTCCGCGGGGGCAAACCCGTGGCGGCGCGAAGGCTGGCCGGACGCCGGCTCGCCATCGACGTCGGCGCCGCGATCCGGCGGGCCAAGTCCTTCAACGTCGTGGCCTATCTCGAGGGCGCGGACCCGGCCCTGCGCCAAGAGTACCTGACCATTAGCTCCCATCACGATCACAATCCCGACCGGGAAGGGCGGATCTTCACCGGCGCGGACGACAACATCTCCGGCGTCGTCGGGATGTTCGAGGTGGCCGAGGCCCTGATGATATCAAAACCCAAGCGTTCCGTCATTTTCGTTTGGAACACGGCCGAGGAGAAGGGGCTTGTGGGCTCTTATTATTTCGTCCAGCATTGTCCCGTCCCCGTCGAGAAGATCAGCGCCAACCTGAATCTGGATATGATCTCGCGCAATGCCACGAACCAGATCTTTCTCATCGGCTCGAACAAGCTCAGCTCCGAGCTCGACGCCTCGATCCAGGCCATGAACGCGAAGCCCGGTCCCGGCCTGGCCCTAGACTACACATATGAGGCCCCCGGCCACCCGGACCGCTTCTTCTTCCGCAGCGACCAGTACCCCTATATCCGCTACGGCATCCCGGCCGTGTGGTTCTTCTGCGGAACGACTCCCGATTACCACACGGAAGGCGACGTCGAGGCCAAGGTCGACTATGCCAAGATGGGAAAGGTCTCCGAGCTCGCCTATCTTGTCGCCATGGACATCGGAAACAGGCCGGCTCTCTTGAAGCTGGACCTCCGGACGGAGGTCCGGACGCGCGGCCCCGAAAACATGGCCGTCGAGTGGAAATAGCCGCGCGGGGACGGCCCTCGTCCGGAGCCGACCGGCTTTGACTTGCCCCTGGCCGTGTGCTATCTAGAACACAATGAAGATCGTCGCGGTCGTCGGCTTCTCCGAGAGCGGTAAGACGCGGCTGGTCGTCCGGCTCATCCGGGAGCTCAAGAGCAGGGGAGCGCAGGTCGCGGCCGTCAAGCGCTGCTCCCACGGCTTCTCGCTCGACACGGAG
>JADGNU010000184.1 GCA_017883305.1 Candidatus Aminicenantota bacterium
GCTTTGGCCCTGAGCCCCGCGAGTGACTCGAGGAGCGAGTCGATCAGGCCCTTGGCGGTCCGCGAGGTCACAGGGGCCTTGAGAAACCAGCCGGCCTCTTCGCGCTGGGCCTGCCAAGCGACGTTCTTGGCCTTGACCCGGATCCCCTTGACGTCCGCGGCCGTGAACTTGAAAACGTCTTTTTGACGGAAGTCGAAGACCGGCTTGTCCAGCGTCGTTTTCAGGCTCGACGAGAGCAGCACGATCCGGGGGTCGTCCTCACGCTTGGCGAACAGGGACTTGTCGAGCGGATTCTCCATGCCGACGAGGAGGCGGACTGGGGCGTCCTTGCCCTTGACCCAGAGCGAGACCTCGGTTTTCGGAATCTCATAGGCTGCCGGGTCCTTGGCCGCCTTCTCGACGACCCGCTCGATGCGGAGCGAGGTCAGGGCGCTTACAAGGCCGTCGACTTCGTACTCGTCGGCGGATGCCTGGATCGGGGACGTCAGCCGCCACGGGCCGGCCTCGTCCCGCTCGAAGGTCAGCGGCTGGCCGTTGCGGACGAGACTCACCTTGCGGACGTCGCCGGACGTCAGGCTGATGAGCGTGTTGGTCGTTTCCTCGGCCGCTTTCTCCTTCTCGCCCCGGGAATCGAAATAGAGGACGGCGGCGATGAGGACCGCCAGGACAGCGAGGAGAACGAGAGTCGTCTTGAATTTCACAGCGATTTCCTCCGGGCCCAGACGGAGATCCCCAGGAGCAGTACCGCCAGGGGCAGGATGACGACGCTGACGAGGAACATCAGCCTCCCTTGGGACGGCGTCAGCTGGATCGTCCGCGGCGTCTGGGTCTTGGGCTGGATGGCGATAAGGTCGGACTCCTCGGTAAGCCAGTTGACGACATTGAGGAAGAAATTGCCGTTCCCGGACAGGCCGTAATAGCGGTTCTTGGCGAAATCGGAGTCGCCGATGACGGCCAGGCGGGTCTCCTTCTCGGAGGCCTCGGCCTTGGCCGCTGTCTCGGCCGGGGCCGGCTCGCCGGGTTTCGTCGGGGCCTGTGCGGGGGCGCCAGCCGCGGTCTTGGTCTTAAATGACGCGACCGCGGCCAGGCCGATCGGTCCCTGCCTGTCCTTGGCCGCGTCGAACTTGACCTCCTTCTGGTCGAGCTCGCGCTCGGACCAGGAGTTGGGGCTCGTCTTGGCCAGTTCCGTCAACGTGGCGCCCTCGGGCTTCGTGTCGGAGATCTCGACCGACCGGGCATAAGGGTAGAACGTCGCGTAGGAGAACTTGGAGGTGATGGCGTGCGGCTCGTACTCGCTGACCACCGGCATAAAATAGTCGCCGCCGAGCAGCCGGGACACGGTGTCGACGACGATGTCGTTGTCGAGCTTGAAGCCGTAGTCGGCCAGGAAGAGCGGCAACAAGGTGGACGTCTCGGGGTCGACCAAGAAAAGGACGCGGCCGCCGTCCTTGATGTAGGTCCGGATCGTCTCGTATTCGTTCGGCAGCAGGTCCTTTTTCGGTCCGGGGACGATGAGCAGGGCACAGTCCTTGGGGAACCGATCGGCCAGGGCCAGGCTCTGTTTCTTGACCTCGTAGCCGAGCTTCTCGAGCTCGGTCTTGGCCGTCGCGTACCCGTTGTCACCCGATTCGTCGACGGACTCCTCGCCGTGACCCTCGAGGAAGTAGATCGCTTTCTTCTGGGCCCGGGTGGCTTTGATCAGGGCGTTGGTGACGTCTTCCTCAGTGGTCGTCGTGACGCGGCTCTCCTTGTCCCCGGCCTCGATGATGGTCGTTCCGTCCTGGGTGATGCCATAGCGCTGGACCAGTCCCGGGTTCTTGTCCGGATCGAGAAACTCATACGAAACCCGGGCGGAGTGGTAGGCGTAGATCTTGAGCAGATTCTCCATGGCCGCCCGGCCGTAGTTGCCGTCGCGGAAGAAGCCCTTGAAGACGATGTCCGTCTTGAGGGCCTTGAGCACGGTGACCGTCTGGTCGGACAGGCTGTGGAGCTTGGCCGCGGTGAAGTCCGCCCGGTAGTTGTGCTTCGCGAGGAAATAGTTGGCCAGGCCGAGGATGGCCAGGACGAGCACGACGACCAGGACGAGGTTCCCCGAATAAAGGAGGGACTTGCGCTGGAATTTCTGCGCCAGCGCGGCCCGGTTGAGGACGATATAGGCGGCCAGGGCGATGAGACCGAGCGCCAGGAAGGCGAGGATGAGGGCCTTATTTTGCGGCCAGACGATCCAGCCGATGAGGCCGGCGGCGATAAGGACGACCGCGGCGGTGTTGAGGTTCTTCTTCAAGGCGTCCATGTCTTACCTCCAACGCCGCGACTGGATGACCGAGTGGGTCAGGAACAGGCCGAAGGCCGAGAATGTCAGGTAGTAGACGATGTCCTTCGTGTCCAGGATGCCGCGGGTCATGTCCTCGAAGTGCTCGGAGAAGGAAAGATAGCCGAGGACCGTCTTCCAACTCCCGCCTCCCGACGAGGTGGCCCAGTTGAGGACGAGGAGCAGGAGCAGGGTGACGACGGTCAGGAAGGCGGCGACGATCTGGTTCTCTGTGAGAGACGAGAAGAACAGGCCGATGGCGATGAACAGGGCGCCCATGAAGAAGAGGCCCAGGTAACCCGTGAGCCAGGGCGCCAGCTCGGGATTGCCGTAGGCGAAGGCGAAGATGGACAAGAGTGCGGTCAGCCCGAGCATGATCACCCACATGATCAGCGCGGCGATGTACTTGCCGAGGACGATCTCGCCGACCGACAGGGGAGAGGTGAACAGAAGCTCATCGGTGCCGCTCTTTTTCTCCTCGGCCAGCAGGCGCATGGTCAGCAGCGGGGCGACGAGAATGAGGATGATGGTCATGTTGTGGAACAGAGGCGAGAAGACCATCTCGTTGATGTTGACCTGCTGGGCGTAGTACGGATTCTGGGTCATCTGGATGGCCGCCGCGTTGAACCAGGAGACCAGGCTGTAGAAAAAGTAGCCGACGAGCAGGAGAAAGCCGGCGATAACGACATAGGCGATGGGCGAGCTGAAATAAGTCCGCAGCTCCTTCTTGACCAGGGACCAGATGTTCCTCATTGTTCGAGCCCTCCCGCAACGATCTTCATATAGAGCTCCTCGATGCCGGCCACCGACCGCATCTCCTTGAGGCCGAGGCCCTTGTCCAGGACCAGGCGGGCGACATCGTCGCGGAGGTCGCGGCCGCGGTTCCACTCAACGCGGATCTCGTCGCCCTCGACGGCGACCTTGCCGACGCCGGGAAGGCCGCGGAACAGGGCGGCCTCTTCCGGCCCGCTGCGGTGGAGCCGGACCAGGACGCCGTCGGTCTTCTCGAAGGAGGCGGCCAGATCGGCGAGCGAACCCGAGGCCATGAGCCGGCCCTGGTTGATGATGACGACGCCGTCACAGATCTGGGTGACCTCGGGCAGGATGTGGGTCGACAGGAGGATCGTGTGCTCGCCGCGGAGGCTGCGGATGAGCTCGCGGATCTCCCGGATCTGGGCCGGGTCGAGACCGATCGTCGGCTCGTCGAGGACCAGGACCTTGGGGTCGTGGATCATGGCCTGGGCGATGCCGACCCGCTGCTTGAAGCCGCGGGAAATGGTCTTGATGATCCTCCGGCTGACATCACCCAGACCGGCCGATTCGACGACGCGGGCGACCGCGGCCTTGCGCCGGGCCTTGGGGATCTGTTTGATCTCGGCGACGAAGGCCAGGTAAGAAGTGACAGTCATGTCCAGGTAGAGAGGGACGACCTCGGGGAGATAGCCGATCGACCGCTTGACGTCGTCGGGCTTTTCGAAAACGTCGAACCCGGCGACGGTGGCGTGCCCGGACGTGGCCGGGAGGTAGCCGGTCAGGATGCGCATCGTCGTCGTCTTGCCGGCCGCGTTCGGGCCGAGAAGGCCCCAGATGCGGCCGGCCCCGACCGTGAACGTCAGGTCCCTGACGGCGACGAGCTCCCCGTATTTCTTGGTGAGCTCTCGGACTTCGATCATGTTCACCTCCGCTATAAGGTTCTCGAACCTCCGACAAGCCGGGGGCGTTGCGTCACATGCGCTCGGGTGGGGGGATTCCCATAAGCCCCAAGGCGGCGTGGAGCTGCTCCTTGGCGGTCCGCAGGACGAGGAGCCGGAAGGCCCGGACCTCCAGGTTCTCTTCTGCGAGGATGGGATATTTATGGTAATAGCCGTTGAATTTTTGGCACAGGAGGAAAGCGAATTTGGCCAAGTGGGAGAATTCGAGGGCGGCGACCGAGCGGAGGACTTCTTCCTCGAGGGAGGCGGCCGTCAGGATAAGGTCCCAGAAATCGGCCGTTTCCTGGTCCGAAAGCCCCTCGGGGATGAGAGCCGCGCCTCCGGCGGGCGGGACGATGTCTGACTCGGCCAGGCCGAACCGCTCCTTGAGCTTGCGGAAGATGCTGGCCAGCCGGACGACGGTGTACTGAAGATAGGGACCGGTCTCGCCCTCGAAGCTCAGAGCCTCCTCGAAATCGAAGACGATGACCGAGTTCCGGGCGAACTTGAGCATGAAGTAACGCAAGGCCCCGGTGGCGATGTCTCTGGCCGTCTTCCGCCGCTCGTCCCCGGCCCGGTCCGGGTCCCGCTTCTCGATCTCGGCCAAGGCTTTGGCCTCCAGCCGGTCGAGGAGGTCGTCGGCTTTGACGCCGAGGCCTTTGCGGCCCGAGACCTCGAGGAAGGCCCGGTCCTTTTCCTCGTCCGAGGCGGCGTAGCCGAGCTCGCTCAGGCTTTTCGGCGACAAGGCGACCATCTCGTAGGAGAAATGGACGGACTTGGCCGCTTGGGCCTCGAATTTGAGCGACCGCAACCCCTGGACGACGACCTTCTGGAGATAGGACTGGCGCGTGTCGATAACGTTATAGACCTTGGTCGCCCCACCGAAAGCAGGGAAGCCGGCGGTCGGGGTCGGCGTCGAGATCCACAGCGTCCGCCCGTCCCTTTCGGCAAAGGGCTCGTAGAAGAAGTCGCGGCCGAGGAGGCCGAACTTCCAAAGCTGATAGGCGATGTCCTTGCCGACATAGGTCACGGTGCCGTCGGAGCGGACGATGACCTTCTCCCGCTCCTCGTCCTCTTCCAGGCGCATGACCCAGCAGCCGCTGTTCTCGCCCTTGGCGGCCAGATAGATGGCCTGCCGCTCCTTGAGGAGCTCGAAGGCCTTATCCCAGAACTTCAAGTGCAGGATGGTGCTTTCGCAGGGCAGGACGTCGTAGAAGACGCCCAGCCGGGCCATCGTCGCCAGGTGGGCCTTGACGATGCGCCTCGAGACGTAACGCGACAAGCCGTATTCGGGATCGAGGCCGTGCTCGATCCTTTTCATGATCTCGGATTTTCGGGCCTGGGCCTCGGGATGCTTGGGAAGATAGGCCGAGACCCGGGCGTAGAGGTCCCAGCAGAAGTAATCGAACTTGCCGGGCAGCCGCTCCAGGTCCTCGACGGTCTTTTTTTCGAGCTCCATGAAACCGAAGACGACGTCGACGACCTGGACGCCGGTGTCGTCGATGTAGTTCTGGACCTCGACCTTTTCACCCTTGTAGCGCAGGCAACGGGCCAGCGTGTCGCCGAGGCAGGCGTTGCGGAGATGGCCGATGTGGGCGGCCTTGTTCGGATTGATGTTCGTGTGCTCGATGATGATCTTGCCTTCTTCGGGGGCGAGCGAGGTCCGGCCGGCGGTGCGCACGGCTTCGGCCAGGACGGCGCCCTTATCGAGCCAGATGTTGAGGAAGCCGCCGCCGGC
>JADGNU010000185.1 GCA_017883305.1 Candidatus Aminicenantota bacterium
CCTTGGGATTGCGAGATTACATGCGCAAGTGCGGCTTCGGAAAGGTCGTCGTCGGGCTGTCGGGAGGGATCGACTCGGCTGTGACGTGCTGTCTGGCCGGGGCGGCGATCGGGCCGGAGAACGTGCTTGCCGTCACGATGCCCATGCCGTTCTCCTCGCCGGGGAGCGTCGACGATTCGATCGCGCTGGCGGAGCGGATCGGCATCCGATGCGTCAAGCTCCCGATCGGCGCTGTTTACGAGGCGTATATCGCGGCTCTGGCGCCGCACTTCGCGGGGCGTGCGGCCGATACGACCGAGGAGAACCTGCAGGCCCGCATCCGCGGCAACATCCTGATGGCCTTCTCGAACAAGTTCGGCTACCTTCTGTTGTCGACCGGGAACAAGAGCGAGCTGGCCGTCGGGTACTGCACGCTTTACGGGGATATGAGCGGCGGGCTGGCGATCATCTCCGATGTGCCCAAGACCATGGTCTACGCGCTCGCGGCCCACATCAACCGGAATGGCGAGCGCATCCCGCGGGCCATCATCGACAAGCCGCCGAGCGCCGAGCTGAAACCCGGACAGTTCGATTCGGACACGCTGCCCCCCTATCCCATCCTCGACGGCATCCTTCACGAGTACGTGGAGGAGCTGCGCTCGGTCGACGAGATCGTCGGGCTGGGCTTCGCGGCTGACGTGGTGCGCAAGGTCGCGGCCATGGTCGACCGGAACGAATACAAGCGGGCCCAGGCGGCGCCGGGGATCAAGGTCACGACCAAGGCGTTCGGCGTCGGGCGGCGCATGCCGATCGCGGCCAAGGTCAGTCTGGGCTAGCGCGCTATCCTGGGGCGCGGAAATCGTTCCATTGCGCTGGTCCGGACGGGCAGATATAATCGCCGGGAACGGTCACCGCTCTCGAGAAAAAACGGAGGTCTTCCATGAACGCAAAGCACGGCCTGGCTGTCGTTATCGTCCTGATGGTCGCGGCACTGATAGGCGGGGCGTGCACCACGGCGAAGGACGCGGGGGTGGGAACGCGGCCGATGGCCGTCTCGTCGCCGGACGGGAGCCTGACCATTTCGATCGCGCTGGCGGCCAAGCCGCAGCCGTATCTCGCGGGCGAGCGGCTCTACTATCGGGTGACGTACAAGGGCGCGCCGGTCTTGGCCGATTCGCCGCTCGGACTGGATCTTGCGGGCGCCGACGCGCTCGACCATGACTTCGAGGTCGTCGGGTCGGAGAAGCGGTCGAACGACTCGACTTGGGAGAACGCCTTCGGGGCCAAGAGGACGGTGCCGGACAAGTATAGCGAGCTTATCGTCTCTCTGCGAGAAAAGAACGCGCCCAACCGGAAGATGGACGTCGTGCTGAGGGCGTATGACGAGGGAGTCGCCTTCCGTTATGTGCTGCCGAAACAGGAGGCGATCGGCGAGTTCACGATCGCGTCGGAGATGACGGGATTCTATTTCGCCCGGGACGCCTCGGCCTTCGCCTTGAACCTCGGGCGCTGGGACACAAGCAACGAGGGAGAATACGCCCGGACGCCGCTCAAGGACATCAAGCCGGCCTCGCTCGTCAATCTGCCGCTCCTCGTCGAGATGCCGGGGGCGGGGATCTACGCCGCGCTGCTCGAAGCCGATCTCACCGATTACGCCGGGCTTTATGTGGGCGGGGTCGCGGGCGTCCCCAATGCGCTGACCGCTCGGCTGTCCGTCCCTCCGCGCCGGAGGTTCGATCAGCCGGTGAAGGGCACGACGCCGAAATCGACCCCCTGGCGGGTGCTCATGGTCGGGCCGGACCCGGCACGGTTCATCGAGAGGAACTACCTCATTCTGGACTTGAGCGCGCCGTGCGCGATCGCCGACACGTCGTGGATCAAGCCGGGCAAGGCGGCCTGGGACTGGTGGTCGGGAAGCTACGCCACGGGCGTCGCGTTCAAGCCGGGCATGAACACGGCCACGATGAAGCACTACATCGATTTCGCGGCCAGGCACAAGTTCGAGTACATGCTCGTCGACGCGGGGTGGGCGCCGATGTCCGAGGACGGGAGGATCGAAGACATCCTGCGCTACCGGCCCGAGGTCGACGTGCCGGCGATCATCGCGTACGGGAAGTCGAAAGGCGTGGCGACTCTGCTGTGGGTCGAGTGGCAGGCCCTCGGGCGCCACATGGACGAGGCCATGGCCCTTTACGAGAAATGGGGCGCGGCCGGCATCAAGGTCGATTACATGAACCGCGACGACCAGGACATGGTCGACTATTACGAGAAAGTGGTGAAGACGGCGGCCGAACACCGGCTCACGGTCGACTTCCACGGCGCGTATAAGCCGACCGGGCTGCGGCGGGCCTACCCCAACCTCCTGACGCGGGAGGGCGTCATGGGGCTCGAGTACAGCAAGTGGAGCGACCGCATCACGCCCGAATACGACGTGACCATCCCGTTCACGCGGATGCTGGCCGGTCCGATGGACTTCACGCCCGGGGCGATGAGGAACGCGGCGCGGGGCAAGTTCGAGGCGAGGGACATCGCGCCGATGGCGCAGGGCACGAGGGCCCACCAGCTGGCGATGTATGTGGTCTACGAAAGCCCGCTGGTCATGGTCTCCGATTACCCGGAGGCGTACGAGGGACAGCCGGGGCTCGAGTTCATCGAGAAGGTGCCGACCGTATGGGACGACACGAAGGCGCTCGGCGGCGAGCCGGCGAAGTACGTCGCGATCGCCAGGCGCAGCGGGGACGGCTGGTGGATCGGCGCGATGACCAGCTGGGACGCGCGCGAACTCGACCTGCCGCTCGATTTCCTCGGCGCGGGAGAATATGAGGCGACGATCTTCGGCGACGGCGCCGACGCGGCGGTGGAAGCGACGAGCCTCGAGATCACAAAGAAGACCGTCAAGGCTGGCGACCGGCTCATGCTCAAGCTCGCCCCCGGCGGCGGCGCCGCAGTCATGATCAAGTTAGGGGTCGGACCACAGCAATAACTATATTTTTCTTTCACTTAGACATGTTTTTAAGGGCTAAAACGCCCTTAACTAGAGCTTTTTTGCCCCTAAAATGAATATGTGACTGATTGCGTTTTTGCCACCAAAACTCGGGTTTTAAGCCGAATAAGGCCCAAAAATTGGACCTAAAGTCCTGATTAATATTAATATTGCTGTGGTCCGACCCTATTATAAGGAGCAGAGCATGATTAAACGACGTTTTGCTGGCGCACAAGGCGCCATCCTTCTTATTTCGGGCCTATTGCTTTCGGCCAATTCGCTTCTCGCCGATAGCGCCAAGCGGGAAAGCTGCACGGTCATTGGGGTCGGGCGCCTAGCGACCGCCGACGGCTCGGTGATCACGTCGCACACAGACTGCTGCAGCGAATGCCGCATCCAGATCACCCCCGGACGGACCTATCCCAAAGGATCGATGGCACCGGCCCACTGGGGCATGGTCTACTTCGGCACGGAGGATGACCGCCATGCCCTGCCCCTCGGCGATTTCGGCAAGATCATCGGCCAGATCCCTCAAGTCGAGCGGACGTTCACCTATTTCCACTCCGGCTACTCCCAAATGAACGAGAAGCAGCTTGCCATCGGCGAGAGCACCTGCTCGCAACGGGCCGAGCTCGACGTCGCCTATATCGAAGGGCTGACCCGGCAGATCATGACCATCGAGCAGGCTCAGGTTTTCGCCCTGGAGCGGTGCGCGACGGCGCGCGAGGCCGTGAAGCTCATCGGCTCGCTCGTCGACAAGTACGGTTTCCTCCCCTCTTGCGGCGGCTCCGAGGCCCTTTGCATCGCCGACCCGCGCGAACTCTGGACGATGGAGATCTGCAGCGTCGGGACGGAATGGACCCCGGAGAGCGGCAAGCCCGGCGCCATATGGGTCGCGCGCCGCGTCCCCGACGATCACGTCGTCGTCATCGCCAACTACTTCCGGATCCGCGAAGTCGATCCCAAGAGCCCCGACGTTCTGGCGTCGCCGAACTACATGAATGAGGCCGTCGACCGCGGCTGGTACGACCCGAAGAGCGGCCGGCCCTTTATCTGGCAGGAAGCCTACGCGCCGGCCATCATGGAAGGGAACCTGAGCCGGATGTGGCTCATCACGAGCAGCCTCGCGCCTTCGCTCAAAGCCTGGCCGAAGCGGGGCCTGAACGACCCCGCCTCACCGAGGACGATCTACGCCCAGCCCTTCGAAGGCGCCGCGTTCTACCCCTACTCGTTCAAACCGGAAAAGAAGATCACGGTCCAGGATATCATGGCTTTCCAGCGTTCCGCCTTCGAGAACACGATCTACGACATGACCTTGGACCCGGCCTGGATGGTGCCTGCGGGCGGCGGACGCCTCGAGAAGAGCCCGATGGCCTCGCCCTACATCTCCGCCGACATGGAGAAGGTCCTGCGCGTTCGCCATCACCGGACGATCGCCGGCCAGGGCTACGGCATGGTCGCCCAGCTCCGGTCGTGGCTTCCTGACGCGGTCGGCGGCATTTATTGGGTCTACGTCGATAACCCCATGGTCGGCCCGTACGCACCCGTATACGCCGGCGTCACCGATGTCTCCCCTCTCTACGAGACCTACGACTTTCGCGAATTCAGCGAGGACTCCGCCCGCTGGGCTTATGACTTCGTCGAGAAGCTGATGCTCCTACGCTGGCAGTCGGCGCTGAAGGGCGTCCAGGCCGCCCGAGAACCGGTGGAGACCGCCCTCTTCGCCGAACAGGCGGCAGTGGACGCCAAGGCGGTGGAGCTCATAAAGAGCGATCCCGCCGCCGCGGCGAAATACCT
Source organism: Candidatus Aminicenantota bacterium (assembly GCA_017883305.1). Classification (GTDB taxonomy): domain Bacteria; phylum Acidobacteriota; class Aminicenantia; order Aminicenantales; family Saccharicenantaceae; genus RBG-16-66-30. The sequence goes on from JADGNU010000185.1 coordinate 4,760, forward strand.
CACCGATCTGACGGTTTCGCGGATGGAGAAGTTCGTCGACCTCTATCGCAAGCTCCGCAAGACGCTCCTGAGCAAATACACCGGCGACGGCGTCTGATCCTAGCGGCCCATCGCCTTGACCTTCTTGTAGCCGGCAGGGACGTCGTAGTTGCCGGCCGGGGCGGCCTTGTCCGTGGCTTCGAGGAGCTCGGTCGTCGATGTGACCTCGGCGCCCATCATCTTGACCTTGGTCGTCTGGTAGACGACGACACCCTTGATCTTCTTCATCTCCTGGATGATATTCTCGAAGCCCGGCATGCTGGCCATCATAGCGTTAGCGGCCGTGAAGGCCATCGTGTAATCGATCTTGAGGTCTTCCGTGGCCCAGGCCTCGGACGCTGTCGTCCCGCCCATGCCCATGTTCATCTCGATGAGGTACTTGCGGCAGTTCCAGTTCCCGATCTTCTTCGTCTCGCCGGTTTCGGTCACTTTGGCCGACATGTTGCCCATGACGCCCTTGACCATGTTCTTCATGAAGCCGGGCATCTTCTTCATGGCCTCGGCCTTTTCCGGATCGTCCCCCGCATTGGCGGCCGCGGCCGCTTCGAACATCTTGTCGAAATCGAGCGGCATCTCCGAATACTCCATCTTGTTGTGGTCGATCATGTACAGGAGCTTCTTGTCGGAGAGGAGGATCGATGAGGTTTTCGCGCTCTCCATGTCCGTCCGGACTTTGTCCTCCCCCAGCCAAAAGGTCATGATCTCGTCTTTCGCCGGCTGGCTCTTGCCCATCATCTGGAACGCGTCCGTATGCGTCTTCTGCTTCATGAACACGTCGGCCCGCGCCTGAGCGGCGGCGAAGACGAGGCAGACGAGGATCACGAGCAGCGAGATCTGGACGACACGTACCTTTTTCATGATTCCCTCTCTTTTCGTGGTGTTGGCGCCCCGCGCGCCGTAATGCATATATATCATCCGCATGATTC
>JADGNU010000186.1 GCA_017883305.1 Candidatus Aminicenantota bacterium
CAGGGCGATCTCGATGTCGGGGTTCTTCTTATTCTCCGAGATCTCGACGGAGAGCTTCTTCGGCGCGTAGCCGATCTTCTCGAAATCGAGGTTCCAGCCGCCGCTCCGGATCCATGCGGCCGTCCACTTCCCGGACTTGTCGGTCTTGACTTCGAGCCCTTCCTGGGCCTTGAGCGAGAAGAGCTTGACCCGGACCCCCTCGAGCGGGGCGCCGGCCTGGTCGAGGACGCGGCCGCCGAGCCGGCCCTTGCCCTTCCAATCCTGGGCGCCGAGGAAGGCGGTCGCGGTCAGGGCCAGGAGCAGTCCTCCGACGAGAGCGCGTTTGTTCATCGTGACCTCCTACGCCCGCCCTCGTGGACGGGGCGATTGGCTTCGAGTTCGTTATTTTACCACTAATTAAAACCTGAGAAAAGCGCCCGGCGTTACTCGCAGGACTCATCAGCCAGCCGGAAGGGGAAAGAAACTTGACAGGAGGGATCGCCGCGGCACCGGCCGACCCCTGGCCTCGCCTGTCGGAAGGATGGCATGCTTCTTGCTCAGATGGATATGGTAAAATAGATGTTTGGGAGCGATCAAGGAGAAGGGGATGACCAAGCGACAGCGTCTTTTGGCCGTCATGGCCGTTCTGGCTTTGGGATGTCCGCTCGTCGCCGTCGCAGCGCAAGAAGCGGCGCCGCAGCCTTCGCGGGCCGTTGAAGTCCGGGTCCGCGTCACGAGCGGCGGCCGTTTCCTCGATGACCTCTCCCTGGCCGACTTCGGCCTCCTTGAAGACGGACAGGCCCAGACCCTCGGCTCCCTCGCCCTCGTCCGGAACGGCCGGGTCGCGAGACAGGAGGGGATCGCAAGCGTCCGCGTGCCCCCCGCCCGGTCCTACACCCTCCTCTTCCAGCTCGTCGACTGGGACCCGAAGCTGATGGAGGCCGTCGACTATCTCTTCGGCTCGGTCGTCAAGCCCGGGGATTCGCTGGCCCTGGTGACCCCGTTCAAGCCCTACCACCTGCAGCGCGACGCGCTGGCCCAGCGGACGTCGGAGGAGCTTTCGAAGAGCATGAAGGACGTCCTGCGGAAGGACGTCCTGCGCGGCAATGGCGAGTATCGGGACCTCCTCGCCGAGCTCCGGCGGCTGAGCCGGGCCATCGGCGGCGGCTCGGGGGCCTCCCAAGAGGATATCGACGCCGATCCCTCGACGGACGCGGAGAGCGGTTTCGGCCTGGAGATGCAGATCGACCGCTACCGGGCGGCGCTGATGAAGATGGAAGGCATCCGCCTGGTCGACGAGAAGAAGCTCCTCGCCTTCGCGGAATCGCTCAGGCCCATCGCCGGCCAGAAGACGGTCGTCCTCTTCTATCAGCGGGAGTTCCGGCCCGAGATCAGCCCGACGACCTTGACTAGGCTGATGAGCCTGTACCAGGACAACCCCGACATCCTGGGCAACCTCATGGACCTCTTTCAGTTCTACAAGCGCGAAAAGACCTTCGACATCAATAAGGTCAAGAAGGCCTTCGCCGCCGCCGGCATCGATTTCCACTTCATCTTCATGGAGAAGAAGAACCAGCGGGTTTTCGGGGCGACGATGCGCGAACAATCCGAGGACACCTATCCCGGATTCGTCGAGATCGCCAAGGCCACGGGAGGCACGGCGGACAGCTCGTCCAACCCGGCCAAGGCCTTCAAGCACGCGGCCGATACGTCGGCCACCTATTACCTGTTGTCTTATGTCCCGGCGGGCGTCGAGATTGGCGCCGCCTTCCGGCAGATCGATGTCAGCGTCAAGCGCGCCGGCTGCCAGGTGACGAACCCCCTGGGCTACTTCACGAAATAAGCGCCCCCGGTCTTCGGGATGGAGATCAGAGCTTCAGCCGCAGGCCCGCCCGGCTCAAGACGGTCGTCAGCAAGAGGACGACACCTGTCATGACGGCGGCATTGAGCATGCCGGCGATCCCTCCCGTCCCGTAGAAAGGCCAGAAGACGCGGTCGATGTTGGCATGGACGAGCGTCCCGAGGAGCCCGGCCGCGTTGCCGATGAGTCCGGGCAAGAGATAGGCCAGAAGCGGGTTTTTCCCCGCGGGGATGATGGCCGCCGCGGCCTTCTTTCCTTTATAGACATCGAGGACGACATAGAACAGCAGGAAGACGAGACAGCAGAGACCGGCCGTCGCCAGGGCATAGGACTCTGTGCCGTTGATCTTGCTGAAGCCATGAAGAGGCCTCAGGACGTACCCGGCGAGGACGAGCGCCCCGCCGAGGACAGCCAGGAAGCGAATGCGCAAGCGGGGGGCCGTGACGTCGCTCCCCGGCAGGAAGATCGTTCCGGCCAGCATTCCGGCCGTGACGATGGCCGCGTGCGACCCGAACAGGCTCCCCACGTTGATGAAATCGTTGACAGGGCCAAGGAAGTCGAGCGCGCCGTGCCGGCCGCCGATATAGAGGGCCGTCATCACCCCCACGGCGCCGGCCAGCACCGTCCGATTGCCGCGGCAGGCCAGGAAGAGAAGGCTCGCCGCCATGTAGCACCAGCCGATCATGCCCAGGATCCCCCACCACGACGTTTGGAGCATCGTCACCCGGCCGTCTTCGCCCTGGCCCCGAAAGATGATGACGAGGACGAGGAGGGCGACCGCCGCGATGATCTTCAAACCGAGGAGGAAACGTCTCTTCTTCGCCGAGGCCTCCTTCGGGACGACGGCCCAGAGGCCGAAAACGGCCAGCGTCGCCAGGAAATACCAAAGATCTTTGCTCAAGCCCGTGGCCGTCGCCGAAAAGCGGTCCTCGTTGACCAGCAGGACACCCAGGAACAGGAGCGCCAGAGTCCGGACGAGGACGTGGCTGACGAGAGCCAGGCCCGCCCGGCCTTCGGCGCGCCTTTTCGCCAGGGCCAGGGGAATGGAGACGCCGACGATGAACAGGAAACCGGGGAACACGACGTCGGTCAGCGTGAACACGTCCTGATCGGCGGTGGCATGCCGCAGGATGAACGGGATGGCCGTCATCCCGGCGATGTAATTGACGAAGACCATGGTCAGGATGTCGAAGCCGCGAAAAGCGTCGAGGCTCGTCAGCCGCTCTTTCACCGGGACCAGGCCTGACGTCGGTCCCGCCGATGTCGTGGTCATGCAGCGCCTCCGTTCTTGATCGCCGGCCGGTCCGTTCTTTTGCCGAGGCCGGCCATGACACCCCGGACGTAGCCGACGGATTCGGCCAGGCCCGCGAGCGGGTCGTGGCCGTCTTTCTCGTACTCGAACGCGGCTGTCCCGCGGTAGTCCATGCCTGTAAGGGTTTTCACGAAATGCGGAATGTCCACGACGCCGCGCCCGGCCTCTATGGCGACCCCCTGTTCCGTCGAAGCGGTGACGTCCTTCATGTGAACGTCGAGAAGGCGCCGGCCGCAGCGTGATGCCTCCTCCGAGGGATCGAGGCCGGCGCGTTGGCAGTGCCCGACATCGAGGCAGACGCCGATCCGGGGGTCGAGCTTGTCGATCCGGTCGAGGATCGAACGCGGGGTGGGGTAGCGGAGATCGCCCGGACCGTGGTTGTGGATGGCCAGGCTGATGCCGGTTTCCCGAACCCGCCGCTCGGCCCGCGCGAGCAGGCCGTGGTCGGGGACGCCGATGATGACGCCCATGCCGCCGGCCTTGGCGTAAGCGAAGGCGCGGTCGACCTCGGCGTCGTTGGCCATGTAGACGACGCCGCAACCGTAGGCGACGAGGCCTGCGGCCTGGGCCTTCTCGATCGTCGCCCGGATGAATTCCTCTGAGCTGTCGAGGGGGAGATGCATGTCCTTGAGGGCGATGCGGCCGAACCCGAGGCGGCGGGCCATCGCCAAGGTCTCGTCGAGTCCGAATTCCCTGAAGGTGTAGGACGCGAGGCCGAGCTCGAAGCGCGCGGCCGGTTCGGGGACCTCACGTCCGCCGCTGCACGTGGTGGAACCCGAGACAGCCCCGGCCCCGGCGGCCAGCAGGCTTCCCCATGCTGCCGGGACGACCGAGCTTGCCGCCGCCCCGATCGAGGCACCGAGGAATCCCCGTCGCGTCGTCTTGCCCATGCCAGCTTACTATAACGGGTTTTTCGGGCTCCGGTCAATCGCGTTTCCTTGACATCCGCTTCGGGCCTGCATTAGCATCAGGCCTGCGCCCGCGGGCCGCGGCCGCGCGAACTCACCGACCGAGAGAACAGAGGAGGACCGATGGACAAGAGAAACGGATCTAACAGCTGTACCGGCTGTCCCTTGAGCCGGCGCCGTTTTCTGACGGCCGCCTCGGCCGGGGCCCTGGGGGTGCTCGCACCGGCCGGACTTTTCCAGGCCTGCGCGCGGACCGACAAGCTGCGCCTGCGCGTCATCTATGCGCTTCACGCCGTCGTTCAGCCGGGACCCGACTGGCCCAACGTCGGCTTCGATTTCCAGCCGGTCATGGACCGCACGACCGAGACCTTGACCAAGGCCTTTCCGGGATGGGAATTTGCGACCGCCATGGCCAAGGGAGAAGAGGACGCCAAGAAGATCCTTGCCGACGACGCCGCTACGCCGTTCGACGGCTATGTCGTCGTCCAGCTCAACTGCTGGAACCGTGTCGTCCAGACGATCGCCGGATCCGGCAAGCCCACGCTCTACGTCGATTTCCAGTATGGCGGGAGCGGCGGCTTTCTCGTCTACACAGCCGAGTTCCTGCGCAAGAAGACATCCAACGTCGGCTTTGTCGCTTCGTCGCGGCCGGAGGACCTCGTCGCCGCCTGCCGCGCTTTCGGACCCGTGAAAAAGAGCGGGACGGCGAACGAGTTCGGGGCCCTGGTCGCCTCGGCCCGGAGATCGGCGACGCCGCGTCCCGGCGACCTCGGCGTCGCGGCCGATGAGCTGGCCGTGATCTCGGCCGGCGATTGCCTGAAGAAGATGAAGGAATCGAAGATCCTGGCCGTCGGCGGCGATTGGCCGGGCCTCGCCCCGGCCATCAAGGAGGGGATGGGGATCGAGGTCCTCAACGTGCCCTTCGCCGAGGTCAACGAGGCCTGGGCCGCGGCCGACAAGGACGAGGCCGGGGCCATCGCCGACCGCTGGCACACGACAGCGGCCAGGGTCGAGGGGATCAGCCGGGAGACGCTCCTGACCTCGGCGGCCATGTACCTGGGCCAGAAGGCCGTCCTGAAAAGCTACGGCGCGAATGCCATCACCATCAACTGTCTCGGCGGCTTCTACGGCGGCCACATCCACGCCTATCCCTGCCTCGGCTTCCACGAGCTCAACAACGAAGGGCTCGTCGGCGGCTGCGAATGCGACGTCCGGTCGGCGGCGACCATGGTGGCCATGACCGCCCTGACCGGCGGCCGGCCCGGCTACATCTCCGACCCGGTCATCGACACGTCGGCGCGCCAGATCATCTATGCCCACTGCGTCGCCTCGAACAAGCCCTTCGGCCCGGGCGGCCCGGCGAACCCCTTCGAGATCCTGACCCATTCGGAGGATCGCCAGGGCGCCGCGGTCCGCTCGATCCTGCCCGTGGGCTATATGACCACGACCGTCGAATTCTCGCCGGAGAAGAAGCTCATCCTCTTTCACCGGGGCAAGGCCGTCGCCAATTCCCCCGACGACCGGGCCTGCCGGACGAAGCTCGCCGCCGAGCCGGTCGGCGATATCGAAAAGCTCTTCGCCGAGTGGGACCAGTGGGGCTGGCACCGGGTGACCGTCTACGGCGACCTCAAGGACCC